>NZ_CALPDC010000010.1:0-77058 GCF_943193165.1 Weizmannia agrestimuris | reverse complement strand
ATCAGGTTGATAGGTCCGGGGTGGAAGCGCGGCGACGCGTGGAGCTGACGGATACTAATCGATCGAGGACTTAACCAAACAGAAAAGCGGAGGTGCCTTGTTTAGCCCCGACAAGCGAATGTTCTGACCGGCATGGAGCCGTCTTTTGGCTCCGTGACGGGCAGGTTATTCGACCTCGAGGGGCTAGGCACCGGAGCTGGACAATAGAAAAGCGGAAGCGCTTTGGTCATCGGCGTATGGATTTCGGAGCTTTCGACTGAGATAAAGGAAACACGGCGAGCCCCTAAAGGCGAGCCGATGCCCGCTTATCGTAGGGAGAAAGCGCAGAAATACGCTAGCCGATAGGCGCTGGAGCTAGACAATTTTTAAAGTTAGAAACCAAAGCTATTCTCCGTTTACAGTTTTTTCTCCCATCCGGTTTTCAGGGAACACATCCCAAAAATTATACAGGTCCGGTGATGATGGCGGAAAGGTCACACCCGTTCCCATCCCGAACACGGAAGTTAAGCTTTCCAGCGCCGATGGTAGTTGGGGGTTTCCCCCTGCGAGAGTAGGACGTTGCCGGGCAAACAGAAGGCCAGCTGAATCAGCTGGCCTTTTTGAATGTGTAAATAAGGGAGATATAAAAATTTCCATAAGAAAAACGACAAAGATTTACCTTTTGAATCTGATTATATTACTAACCTGATAATAATTTTTTAAAAATTTTAAAAATATATTGACGGCGGTAATAAAATTGTGCATAATTAGGGCTTGCTGAATAAGCAAAATTCCTAGATTTGGCAAGGATGCTAACAGGTTCGGAAAAAATTAAATGCAAGGATTTTATAAAATGTTAAAACTAAGAAAGGCTGGAGTGTTAAAAAATGATTAATAAAAATACCGAAGAAAAAGATATATTGTTGAATGTTTTAGGTATAATCGAGGCTGTATATAATAAGAAAATTTCGATAGAAGAAGCTGAGAAAAGATATTTTAATTACCGTATCATTGATTCTTTGAAGGAAAAAAATTACTCAAATGAATTAATAGAAATTTTGGAACTGGGTACAGAAATTGATGGTATTAATGATTTACTACCTGACAAGTTAGATGAAAACATAATTGATTTAAAAAATAGAGTTCTTCTTTTGTTAGATAGAGAAATAAAAGCATAAAAATAGTCCCCGCAGACGCGAGGGCTTTTTGATTTGTCCTGCCGTAGCAGTAAAAGCTTTTCAAAGCGCTTGACCTCCAATGAACCCGCACCCGCAATCTGTCTGGGTTAATCTTTACCGCTCGCTGCACACGCAGTCCCATCGGGTGGTCCGTGAACATCCGATTGTCTCCCCAAACAGAAATGCTGAAAAAAGGGGCAGTTTTCCTAGTTGCATTTTCTGTAAGGAATCCTGTATAATTAAAGTCAAATATAGTCAAAGTCAAAAGAAGGTGTCAGGAGGTGGCTTTGATGAAAAATATATCGGATATCATAGAGGAATATTTAAAACGGATTCTGGAACTGAATGAAAAAGAAATTCTTGAAATAAAACGCAATGAGATTGCCGATAAGTTCCAATGTGTCCCTTCGCAAATCAATTATGTCATCAATACGCGGTTTACGATTGAAAGAGGGTATATTGTTGAAAGTAAAAGGGGCGGCGGCGGCTATATCCGGATCATGAAAGTGCGGCCTGAAAGCGATGCGGAACTGATTGACCAGCTGCTTGTGCATATCGGCAATGTCATCTCCCAGTCGAATGCGGAAGCCATCATTCTCCGCCTCGTTGAAGAAGAGGTGATTTCAAGGCGGGAGGCAAAAATCATGCTCAGCGTGATGGACCGCTCCGTGCTCTACATCCAGTTGCCGGAACGGGATGAACTGCGTGCCAGAATGTTGAAATCGATGTTAACGACCTTAAAATACAAGTAACAATAGAGGTGAGTATGCCGTGATTTGCCAGGAATGCAATGAAAGGCCGGCAACGATGCATTTTACTAAAATTATAAACGGTGTGAAAACGGAATTCCATCTTTGCGAGAAGTGCGCGCAGGAGAAGGGGGAAAAGTTTTCATCGGATTGGGGGAAAACCTTTTCCTTCGATAATCTGCTCGCGGGCCTTTTTAATTTTGATCCGGCCATCCAACTTTTCAAACAGGAAACAGCACCTGACCCGGATGTGCTTCGCTGCAACCATTGCGGGATGACATTGAACCAGTTTTTAAACACAAGCCGGTTAGGCTGCCCGCATTGCTATGAGACGTTTCAGCACCAGCTTGTTCCGATTTTGCAGCGCCTTCATGGCGGCAACGTTGCGCATGAAGGAAAAATACCTGCACGGATTGGCGGTGCCATTTATACAAAGAAAAAATTGCAGGAATTAAAGGCGGCGTTGCAGGAAGCCATCAGCCAGGAAGAATTTGAAAAAGCAGCAGAACTCCGCGATCAAATTCGCGCACTTGAAGGTTCTTCTCAAGCAAAAGGAGGGGAACAATAATGTCTTTAGAACATTTTTTGCACAAAGCGTCCAGCTCCTGGATGAACGAGCAAGGGCCTGAATCGGAAATTGTGCTGACGACACGGGTTCGTCTGGCAAGAAATTTAAAAAATTACCGGTTCCCGTCCTTGTTTACCAGCGAGGAAGCAAGGGAAATTATGAAAACAATCCAGGATATCGCCCGAAATCATTTTCCGGCTGAAATGCAGGCTGAATTTTTAAAAATGGACGAATTAAAACCGCTCGAAAAAAGGGTGCTTGTGGAGAAACACCTGATTAGCCCGCAACTTGCCGAAGAAGCGGGTGACGGGGCAGTTATTTTGTCAAGCGGCGAAGATATTAGTATTATGATAAATGAGGAAGATCATTTACGCATACAATGTCTTTCTCCAGGGCTTCAATTGCATGAAACGCTTCAGAAAGCCAATCAGCTTGATGACCTGCTTGAAAATTGGGTCGATTATGCTTTTGATGAAACGCTCGGTTACTTAACCAGCTGCCCGACAAATGTCGGAACGGGCATCCGCGCATCGGCCATGATGCATTTGCCGGGACTTGTGCTGACACAGCAAATTAAACAAATCATTCCGGCGATTCATCAGCTTGGTTTGGTGGTAAGAGGAATATATGGCGAAGGAAGCGAAGCCATCGGAAATATTTTTCAAATTTCCAACCAGGTGACACTCGGAACATCGGAAGACAATATTGTCTCGGATTTAACCAGTGTCATCCGGCAGATCATTACACAGGAAAGATCGGCAAGGGAAGCATTGGTGCAGACTTCAAACATACAATTAGAAGACAGGGTTTACCGTTCGCTCGGTGTCCTGCAAAACAGCAGGATCATTGAAACAAAAGAAGCGGCCCGTTGTTTGTCCGATGTCCGGCTGGGAATTGATCTGGGCTATATTCAAAACATTTCGAAACAAATTTTAAATGAATTGATGATTTTAATGCAGCCGGGATTTTTACAGCTTTATGCCGGAAGAGCGCTCAGCCCGTATGAAAGGGATATCCGGAGGGCTACACTGATAAGAGAACGTTTGAGGCTTGAGGAGACCAAATGAACAGGAGGAATGACAGATGATGTTTGGAAGATTTACAGAGAGAGCCCAGAAAGTGCTGGCCCTTTCCCAGGAAGAAGCAATCCGCCTGAAACATAACAATATCGGAACGGAACATATTTTGCTCGGACTTGTCCGCGAAGGGGAAGGCATCGCGGCAAAAGCGCTGTACGGCCTGGGTTTAAGCGCCGAAAAAATCCAGGAAGAAGTGGAAACCCTGATCGGGAACGGCCAGGAAATTTCCCAAACGATCCACTACACGCCAAGGGCCAAAAAAGTGATTGAACTGTCAATGGATGAAGCGAGAAAACTCGGGCACTCCTATGTTGGAACGGAACATATCCTCCTCGGGCTGATCCGTGAAGGTGAAGGCGTGGCGGCACGCGTGCTGACAAATCTCGGCGTTAGCTTAAATAAAGCAAGGCAACAGGTGCTCCAATTATTGGGCAACAGTGAAGCGTCCGTACAGGGCGGTTCGGCGGCCAGCGTCAGCACACCGACACTGGACAGTCTGGCCCGCGATTTAACAGCGATCGCACGGGAAGATTCCCTTGATCCTGTAATCGGGCGCAGCAAAGAAATTCAACGCGTCATTGAAGTACTGAGCCGGAGGACAAAAAACAACCCTGTCCTTATCGGGGAACCGGGCGTTGGGAAAACGGCCATTGCAGAAGGCCTTGCCCAGCAAATTGTGCATAATGAAGTGCCGGAAACGCTGCGTGACAAACGGGTTATGACGCTTGATATGGGTACGGTTGTGGCCGGTACAAAATACCGTGGCGAATTTGAAGACCGCCTGAAAAAAGTCATGGATGAAATCCGCCAGGCCGGTAATATCATTCTTTTCATCGATGAATTGCATACCTTAATTGGGGCCGGCGGTGCGGAAGGAGCCATTGATGCTTCCAATATTTTAAAACCGTCGCTTGCCCGCGGCGAACTGCAGTGCATCGGGGCAACAACACTGGATGAATACCGGAAATATATTGAAAAAGATGCTGCACTGGAAAGAAGGTTCCAGCCGATCCAGGTCGATGAGCCGACGATTGATGAGTCGATCCAGATTTTAAAAGGGCTGCGCGATCGCTATGAAGCACACCATCGCGTCTCGATTACCGATGAGGCGATCGAAGCCGCTGTAAAACTTTCGGACCGCTATATCGCAGACCGGTTCCTGCCGGATAAAGCGATTGACTTAATCGATGAAGCCGGATCGAAAGTGCGTCTTCGTTCCTTTACAACGCCGCCGAATTTGAAAGAACTGGAATTGAAACTGGAAGAGGTACGCAAGGAAAAAGATGCGGCCGTCCAGAGCCAGGAATTTGAAAAAGCGGCTGCGTTAAGGGATACCGAACAGAAACTGCGCGAACAGCTGGAGGAAACGAAGAAAAACTGGAAGGCAAAACAAGGACAGGAAAACAGTGAAGTCACAGTCGATGATATTGCGCTTGTTGTTTCGAGCTGGACGGGAGTTCCGGTGACGAAACTGGCACAAACCGAAACGGAAAGGCTTCTGCACCTTGAAGAGATCCTTCACTCCCGAGTGATCGGGCAGGAAGAAGCGGTACTTGCAGTGGCGAAAGCAGTCCGCCGTGCACGGGCAGGGTTAAAAGATCCGAAACGCCCGATCGGTTCCTTCATTTTCCTCGGGCCGACAGGGGTCGGAAAAACAGAACTGGCGCGGGCGCTTGCGGAAGCGATGTTCGGCGATGAGGATGCCATGATCCGGATCGACATGTCCGAATACATGGAGAAACATTCGACTTCCCGCCTCGTAGGTTCGCCGCCTGGATATGTCGGTTTTGAAGAAGGCGGGCAGCTGACGGAAAAGGTACGGAGAAAACCGTATTCGGTTGTGCTGCTTGATGAAATTGAAAAAGCGCACCCGGATGTGTTCAACATTTTGCTCCAGGTACTGGATGACGGCCGGCTGACCGATTCCAAGGGCCGCACGGTTGATTTTAGCAATACGATTGTCATCATGACATCGAATGTCGGCGCAGATGCTTTAAAACGCAACAAGAGCGTCGGCTTCACCATTCAGGATACCGTCGAGGCCGATTATAAAGACATGAAGGACAAAGTGCTCGAGGAACTGAAAAAAGCGTTCCGGCCTGAGTTTTTGAACCGTGTTGATGAAACCATTGTGTTCCATTCGCTCGAGAAGAAACAGTTGAACGAAATTGTCACGTTGATGGCGAAAGAATTGTCGGACCGGTTAAAAGAGCATCATATCGAACTTGTGCTGACGGATGCCGCAAAAGAAAAAGTGGCGGAAAAAGGCTACGATCCGGAATACGGCGCGCGGCCGCTGCGCAGATCGATTCAGAAAAACATCGAAGACCGCCTTTCGGAAGAAATGCTGAAAGGCAATATAAAAGAAGGGCAAAAGGTATTGGTCGATGTAAAAGACGGCGAATTTACTTTTGCCAGTGTGGCAGAGTCGGAAGCTGTATCGTCCAATTCTTAATGCCGAAAGCAGGAAAGGGTACAATGGTTTTGGCGATTGTACCCTTTTTTTCACATATATAAAATTTCGCGCCAAAATCAATGGCGATTAGGATAACATTGCTTCTGGCAACACATAAAGAAGGAGTACTGTTTCGTTCAACCTATGTGGCGGTTTCTTATACGATTTTAATTCAATTTCAAGATACTTTGTATACACTTATACACATAGATATGAGGGAAAGGGGTTTAAGATGGCAAAAAAAACCGTAAAGTTTGTTTGCCAGAACTGCGGCTACGAGTCGCCAAAATGGATGGGAAAGTGCCCGCAATGCAGCCAGTGGAACCAGATGGTGGAGGAAGCGGAGACGCCAAAACGGAGGGGCTTTTTTTTACATCCGGAGCCTGGAAATGAAACCAAAGCGGCACCTATTACGTCTATAGAGTCTAAAGAAGAAAAAAGGACAAAGGTGGATTTTGGAGAGCTGAACCGTGTCCTCGGCGGCGGCATTGTTGCCGGATCACTTGTTTTGATCGGCGGGGATCCCGGGATCGGCAAATCAACGCTGCTTTTGCAAGTGTCATCACAACTGGCAAAGCACGGGTTAAATGTACTGTATATTTCCGGGGAGGAATCGGCGAAACAGACGAAGTTAAGGGCGGACCGGTTAAACATCCATACCGACCATCTTTATGTGCTGCCGGAAACGGACCTTTCCGTGATCCAGCAGGCGATAGATGAACTGAATCCCGGCTTTGTGGTCATTGATTCCATCCAGACGATTTACCATCCGGAAATCCAGTCTGCGCCGGGCAGTGTGTCGCAAGTGAGGGAAACGACTGCACAGCTGATGCGGACGGCAAAAACAAAAAACGTGGCCATCTTTATTGTCGGCCACGTGACAAAAGAAGGCTCCATTGCCGGCCCACGTGTGCTTGAACATATGGTGGATACGGTCCTGTATTTTGAAGGTGAACGCCATAACGCCTACCGGATATTAAGGGCGGTCAAAAACCGCTTTGGTTCGACGAATGAAATTGCGATTTTGGAAATGAAAGAATCCGGTTTGGAAGAAGTCCAGAACCCTTCCGAAATTTTTCTGGAAGAACGGACAAAAGGTGCAGCCGGTTCTACCGTGGTGGCTTCCATTGAGGGGACGCGCCCGGTCCTTGTCGAGATCCAGGCGCTGTTGGCCCCGACGTTTTTCAATATGCCGCGGCGGATGGCATCCGGGATTGACTATAACCGTGTCACGCTGATTATGGCGGTGCTTGAAAAACGGGCCGGTCTTTTGATTCAGAACCAGGATGCTTATTTAAAAGTCGCCGGCGGCCTGAAAGTGGATGAACCGGCAGTGGATTTGGCAGTTGCTGTCAGCGTGGCATCCAGTTTTCGCGACAAGCCGACAAATGCGGATGACTGCATTATCGGAGAGGTCGGGCTGACGGGGGAAGTCAGGCGGGTGTCCAGGATTGAGCAGCGCGTCCAGGAAGCGGCAAAACTTGGTTTCCGGCGGGCGATCATCCCGAAAAATAATATGGGCGGGTGGACGCCGCCAAAAGAGATTCAAGTGATCGGCGTCTCCACAATCCAGGAAGCTTTGGAAGCGGCACTCGGCGGATGAGAAAGGGAACAAATTTCCGTGCCTTCTATGTGTTCTTTGGATCAGTGCGTGAGGGTACCGGAGGAAGCGGAAGGCACTGGGAAGTGAAGGAAAGCGTGGAAAAAAACGGAACCCACTTGATAAGCAAATAACTGCCGCAAATCTGCGTTTACAGGATCCGTTATGATGTAAAGACAGAAAAGACAGCGGCTGGCAGGATACAAATTTTAAAAGAAAGCAGGGGATGTGCATGAAGCCTGAAAATGCCCGGAGAAAACCGCGGCGATTAACTGGCTCGGTAGGGAAAAATACGAAGGCAAACGTTTTAAACCCTATTTTTTGTTTATAATGTATAAAGGAGGTGAACATGTTGTTAAGACGGCTTATACAAATTTGTTTGGTACTGATTGGCGGCACGCTCGGTGTTTTCCTGCTGCCTGATTTTTACAAGCTTGTGAAAGTGGATTATGTGTTAATCAACAACCCGTATGTTTCAGCGCTGTTGGGGGCTATTATCTTTTATCTTATTACTTTCTGGTCCATTCATTATATCGTTGATTTTGTCGATTGGTTTGAGGATTCACTGGTAAAAGTCCCGATGACGGAAATTTTTTCCGGCACCTTTGGCCTTGTGCTCGGCCTGATTATTGCTTATCTGGCAAGCATTCCGGTGCGGGGAATTCCGATTGTCAATACAATTGTGTCGATTACACTTACAGTATTGCTCGGTTATATCGGATTTCAGGTCGGTTTTAAGAAAAGAGAGGAAATTTTCAATTTGTTTTTCAACCGGCAGCATAGACGGAAAGGCGGGACAGAGCAAGAAGGGCATCCGCAGCCTGGAAAACAGGTGAAGATTCTTGATACAAGCGTTGTCATCGACGGACGGATTGCGGATATTTGCCAGACCGGTTTTCTTGACGGGCCGATTGTGATTCCGCTCTTTGTGCTTGAAGAATTGCAGCATATTGCCGATTCTTCGGATGCTTTGAAAAGAAACCGGGGCCGGCGTGGGCTTGATATCTTGAACCGGATACAGAATGAACTGCCGATCGAAGTGCAAATGTATGAAGGCGATTTTGAAGATATCCAGGAAGTTGACAGCAAGCTCATTAAACTGGCAAAATTGATGAACGGGATTGTCGTGACGAATGATTATAATTTAAATAAAGTATGTGAATTCCAGAAAGTCAAGGTGCTCAATATCAATGACCTTGCCAACGCCGTAAAACCGGTTGTGCTCCCCGGCGAAGAGCTCAATGTGCAACTCATTAAAGACGGGAAAGAGCATCACCAGGGGATTGCCTATTTGGATGACGGCACGATGATTGTTGTCGAAGAAGGCAAAAATTACATTGGCAAACGCATTGATGTGCTCGTGACAAGCGTCCTGCAGACTTCGGCGGGCCGGATGATTTTTGCCAAGCCGAAACTGCTTGAAAAAGCGTTATAATGCAGCCTGGAACACCCGCGGCGCCGGACGCGGGAAGTTCATACAGGATGCCGGGGGAGATTGGATTTGACAGATTATGAGGTGATTATACCGGCAGCCGGATCGGGGAAGCGGATGGGCGCAGGGTTCAACAAATTATTTCTTGAACTGAACAAGCGCCCGGTCATTGCGGTTACAGCAGAAGTTTTTTTGGCCGATCCGTCCTGCAAAAAGTTGATACTTCCCGTGCAGCCGCATGATAGGGAAGAGATGAAGCGTATTTTGCCCCGCTCGGAAAAAATAGTATTTGCCCGCGGCGGTTCTGAACGGCAATATAGCGTACGGAACGGGCTGGAACTTGCCGGAAGCTGCAGTGTCATTCTTGTGCATGACGGTGCAAGGCCGTTTATCAGCGCCGGATCCATTGCAGCGCTGGCGGCAATGGCCGGGGAAAAAGGGGCGGCGATAGCGGCTGTTCCGGTAAAAGACACGATCAAAAGAGCAAAAGACCAGATTGTAACCGAGACGATTGAGCGGAGCAGCTTGTGGCAGATCCAAACGCCACAAGCTTTTCGCACGTCTGTCTTGAAAAAAGCGCATGAAGCGGCGGAACGGGACGGCTTTCTCGGAACGGATGAAGCCTCACTGGTCGAACGGATCGGCCATCCTGTACATATTGTGCCGGGAAGTTATGATAATATTAAAATTACGACACCGGAAGATCTTTATTTCGCAGAAGCGATTTTAAAAAAGCAGGGGGGAGGATGAAGATGTTCAGGATCGGACAAGGCTTTGACGTGCACCGGTTCGGGGAGGGACGTCCCTTGATGATCGGGGGAGTTGAAATTCCATATGAAAAAGGTTTGCTCGGCCACTCCGACGCGGATGTGTTGCTTCATGCCGTAGCGGATGCCTGTCTCGGGGCCATTGGGGAAGGGGATATCGGCCGGCATTTTCCGGATACAGATGCGGCATTTAAAGATGCGGATTCTGCGGCGCTTTTGGCGCATGTTTTTCAGCTTGTGAAACAAAAAGGATACAAGCTCGGCAATCTTGATTGCACGATTATTGCCCAAAAGCCGAAAATGGCGCCCTATATCGGGAAAATGCGGGAAACGATCGCGCGCATTTTGGAAGCGGAGATCGGGCAGGTCAATGTCAAGGCGACCACGACGGAAAAACTCGGCTTTGCCGGGCGCGAAGAGGGCATTGCGGCGCAGGCGGCGGTACTGCTGGAGCAGGCTTAACCGGCGTGGCTGCAAGGGTGCTGAAACAACGGGCAGTTTAAGGCACGTACTGCCTGCTGGACATTTTAACGGTGTATGGCAACAGAAGTTTCGTCAAAAATGGTGCAACGGAGCCGGGCAGCTGTTAACGGAAACCTTTCTTTTGCTGGAACAAACATAACCGGTGTATCGCTGCAAAATCGGGACAAGCCGTGCGGTTTAGGACCCGCACTGCTGCTGGAACCATTTTAACCGGTGTATGGCCTGGAGATGTTTTGCCGAAAATGGTGTAATGGAGCAGTGCGCCCGGTTATCGGAAACCCGTCTTTTGCTGGAACAAGCATAGCCTGGCGGGGGCACTCGTGGTACAGTGGCAATTCCATTATCCCGTCTTTTGCTGGAACAAGCATAATAGCAGATATTTTACCTGCAAGATGTGCGATGGCATCCATCCGCCGGTTCACGTCAATCCATCTTTCGTCCGCCGAACCGGACACACCACCGGTTTACGGCTTTTTCAGACGGTGATACAATAAAACAAGACAAAAAGCGACAGTTTAAAGGAGAATCGACATGGCAAACGAAATCAGAGTACGGTACGCTCCGAGCCCGACCGGTTTTTTGCATATCGGGAATGCCCGTACCGCATTATTCAATTATTTATTTGCACGCAGCAAGGGTGGAAAGTTCATTATCCGGATTGAAGATACTGACCAGAAGCGGAATGTGGAAGGCGGTGTGGAAAGCCAGCTGAAATATTTGAAATGGCTCGGCATCGACTGGGACGAAAGCATTGATGTCGGCGGCGAATACGGCCCTTACCGCCAGTCGGAACGCCTTGATATCTATAAAAAATATTATGAAGACCTGCTTGACCGTGGGCTGGCTTATAAATGCTATTGTACGGAAGAAGAACTGGAAGCAGAACGCGAAGCCCAGCTTGCACGCGGGGTAATGCCGCGTTATTCCGGGAAATGCCGCCATCTGACAGAAGAAGACAGGAAACGGCTTGAAGCGGAAGGGCGGAAACCGAGCCTCCGTTTCCATGTTCCGGAAGGCAAAGTGTATACGTTCAACGATATCGTAAAAGGCGAAGTGTCTTTTGAATCGGACGGGATCGGCGACTTTGTCATCGTTAAAAAAGACGGCATGCCGACTTACAATTTTGCGGTTACGATCGATGATCATTTAATGAAAATTTCCCACGTGCTCCGGGGGGACGACCATATTTCCAACACGCCGAAACAGCTGATGATTTATGAAGCATTCGGGTTTGAACCGCCGGTATTCGGCCATATGACGCTGATTGTCAATGAACACCGGAAAAAATTGAGCAAACGCGACGGTAGCATTATCCAGTTTATTGAGCAGTATGCGGAACTCGGTTATTTGCCGGAAGCACTATTTAATTTTATTGCCATGCTCGGCTGGTCACCGAAGGGCGAGGAAGAAATTTTTTCGCGGGAAGAATTTATCCAAATTTTTGACCCGGAACGGCTGTCGAAATCGCCCGCTTTGTTTGACCGCCAAAAACTGGCATGGATGAACAACCAGTATATGAAAAAGCTCGATTTGGATAAAGTTGTGGAGCTTGCGTTGCCGCATCTTGTAAAAGCAGGGCTCGTTCCGGAAAACCGGACACCTGAAGAAGAACAATGGGTGCGCAAACTCATCTCTCTCTATCAGGAACAAATGAGCTACGGCGCGGAAATTGTCGAATTGTCGAAACCGCTCTTCTTTACGGATGAAATCACGTATGACGAAGAAGCAAAGGAGATTTTGTCGGGAGAGCACGTTCCGGAAGTGCTCCGTGCATTCCTTGAAGAACTGGACAGAATCGAACCATTTGAAGCAGGCGAAATCAAAAAAGCGATCAAAGCAGTGCAAAAAGCAACCGGACAAAAGGGGAAAAAGCTGTTTATGCCGATCCGTGTTGCCGTTAGCGGCCAGACACACGGCCCGGAACTGCAAAGCCTGATCGAACTGCTCGGCAGGGAAAAAGTAAAGAAACGCCTTGAAAGAATCACGGGTTAACATTTTTTCGAAAATAGGATATGATATGGTTAAAATAGATGTATGAAAAAGCGTTGAGAAGGAGAAGTAGGAAGAGGACGCTTCAAAGAGAGAACCATCGCCGGCTGAAAGTGGTTTAAGCCCCTCCTTTTCTGAAATGCACCTTCGAGCCTGTATCTGAACGCGTTTGCCAGTAGGATGCAGCGGGGCCGCCCGTTAACAGGGAAAGTTGGGCAGCGGGCAAGGCCTGCCGCCAAACAGAGTGGAACCGCGCGATCAAGAAGCGTCTCTGTCCGTTGCAGAGGCGCTTCTTTTTTAAATTGCAGGTCCGATGACAAATCCGGCTGATGGAAATGCAAAGCGGAAGAAATTTTATAAACGGACGGGGAATGGGAAAAAAACAAGCGAAAGGGGAGTAGCACATGTTTAAGCGGTTGAAGGAAGACATTGAAGTGGTTTTTGATCAGGATCCGGCAGCACGGACGTATTTTGAAGTGATCTTGACTTACTCCGGTCTTCATGCCATCTGGGCACACCGGATTGCGCACTTTTTTTATAAAAAGAAAATGTTTTTTATCGCCCGGGTGATTTCGCAGCTCAGCCGCTTCTTTACCGGAATTGAAATCCACCCCGGTGCACAAATCGGCAGGCGGTTTTTCATCGACCACGGCATGGGGGTTGTGATCGGGGAAACGTGCGAAATCGGCGATAACGTGACGGTTTACCAAGGCGTTACGCTCGGCGGCACCGGGAAGGAAAAGGGCAAGCGCCATCCGACAATTAAAGACAATGCGTTAATCGCAAGCGGAGCGAAAGTTTTAGGTTCGATTACGATTGGGGAAAATGCAAAAATAGGGGCAGGTTCTGTCGTATTAAAGGATGTCCCCCCCAATTCGACAGTGGTCGGCATTCCTGGCAGGGTCGTCGTCCAGGACGGCGTCAAAATCAAAAAAGATTTAAAACATAATGAGCTGCCTGACCCTGTTGCGGACCGCCTGAACAGCATGCAGCAGGAAATCGATGCTTTGCGGTCGGAAGTGGAACAACTGAGAAAGGAAGGGGCAAGAATGTATGAGCATTCAGATATATAATACATTAACAAGAAAGAAGGAGCCGTTTATCCCGCTTGAAGAGGGGAAAGTGAAAATGTATGTATGCGGCCCAACTGTCTATAACTATATCCATATCGGAAATGCACGGCCAGCGATCGTGTTTGACACGGTCCGGCGCTATTTGGCGTTTCGGGGTTATGATGTAAACTATGTGTCGAATTTCACCGACGTGGACGATAAACTGATTAAAGCCGCGAAAGAACTTGGAGAAGAAGTGCCGGCTTTAAGCGACCGGTTTATCAAGTCTTATTTTGAAGATATTGATGCGCTCGGTTGCTGCCATGCAGACGCCCATCCGCGTGTGACGGAAAATATGGATGCGATTATCGCGTTTATTGAAAAATTAATTGAAAAAGGCCATGCCTATGAATCAGGCGGTGATGTTTACTACCATACGAGAAGTTTTCCGGACTACGGTAAATTGTCTCATCAATCGATTGACGAATTGAAATCAGGTGCGAGAATTGAAGTAGGGGAAAAGAAAGAAGACGCCCTTGATTTTGCCCTTTGGAAAGCGGCAAAAGAGGGGGAAATTTCGTGGGACAGTCCGTGGGGGAAAGGCCGGCCGGGATGGCATATTGAATGCTCGGCAATGGCGAAGAAATACCTTGGCGATACGATCGACATCCACGCGGGCGGGCAGGACCTGACTTTTCCACATCACGAAAACGAAATTGCCCAGTCGGAAGCGTTGACAGATAAACCATTTGCCCGTTACTGGATGCATAACGGCTATATCAATATTGATAACGAGAAAATGTCGAAGTCGCTCGGAAACATTGTGCTTGTCCATGACATCATCGAGCGGCACGATCCACAAGTTTTGCGCTTTTTCATGCTGTCGGTGCATTACCGCCATCCGATCAACTACAGCGAGGAACTGCTTGCCAATGCGAAGGCAGGGCTTGAACGGATCAAAACGTCGTACCAAAATGTAAAGCACCGGCTTGAATCCAGTGCAAATCTGGCAGAAGATGATGAAAAATGGCTGGAACAGGTCCGTTCGCTCCATCGCCAGTTTATCGAGGCAATGGATGATGATTTCAATACGGCAAACGGTATTTCTGTTTTGTTCGAACTGTCGAAGCAGGCCAATTATTACTTGCGGGGAAAAAATACGACAGAAACTGTTCTCCGGGCATTTATGAAAGAGTTTGAAACGATTTCCGGCGTTCTCGGCCTGAAGCTCGAGGAAGAAGTGCTTTTGGACGAAGAAATTGAAGCGCTGATTGAAAAACGGAATGAAGCAAGAAAGGCACGCAATTTCCAACTGGCTGACGAAATCCGTGACAAGTTGAAAAGCATGAATATCATTCTTGAAGATACGCCTCAAGGGGTGAGATGGAGACGCTTATGACGGTCACCCTTGATCCGAAACAACTGAACAGCCTCGCGCTTGCTTATATGGGAGATGCGGTATATGAAGAATATATCCGGCACCATGTCCTTTTGCAGGGAAAAACGAAGCCGAACCGCCTTCACCGGGAAGCGATCCGCTTTGTTTCCGCGAAGGCGCAGGCTCAAGTTTTAAAACAGATGATGAACGAAGATCTTTTAACGGAAGAAGAAACCGCTGTTGTCCGGCGTGGCAGAAATGCAAAATCGGGCACGGTTCCGAAAAATACGGATGTCCAGACATACCGGCACAGCACTGCATTTGAAGCGCTGATCGGCTATCACTATTTATCCGGCAGCCGGGAGCGGATGGAGGCGCTGATTGAAAAAGCAATAGGCATTGTCGAAGACCAGAAAGGAGGGGCGCGCTGATGGACCAGGAATACATTGCTGGCAAAAACCCGGTGCTGGAAGCGTTAAGAGCGGGCCGGGAAATCAACAAAATCTGGGTTGCGGAAGGTTCACAAAAAGGCGCCATGAAGCAGGTGATGGAGCTTGCAAGGGAAAGAAAAGTGACCGTCCAATTTGTCCCGAAAAAAAAGATTGACCAGGTGGCGGACGGGGCGCATCAGGGTGTACTGGCGCTCGTTGCCGCTTACCGGTATGCAGAAACAGGCGATATATTCAAACTTGCCAAAGAGCGGAATGAACACCCGTTTATCCTGATCCTCGATGAATTGGAGGATCCGCATAATCTCGGCTCGATTTTACGGACGGCTGATGCGGTCGGCGCACACGGCGTCATTATCCCGAAAAGGCGCTCGGTCGCATTAACAGCAACGGTGGCGAAAGCTTCAACCGGCGCGATTGAACATATCCCGGTGGCGCGGGTAACAAACCTTTCGCAAACGATTGCCGGCTTAAAGCAGCAAGGGCTGTGGATTGCGGGAACCGATGCTTCCGGGACGACCGATTACCGGCAAATGGATGCCGATCTGCCGCTATGTCTTGTCATCGGCAGTGAAGGGAAGGGGATGAGCAGGATCGTAAAAGAAGCATGCGACTTTCTGATCCGCCTTCCGATGGCAGGGCATGTGACTTCGCTCAACGCGTCCGTTGCTGCCGGCCTGCTCATGTATGAGGTTTACAGGAAGCGCCATCCGCTTGGTGAATAAAATGAATATTTTGCTGGTGGACGGCTATAACATCATTGGCGCCTGGCCGGAACTGCAAAAATTGAAACAAAAAGACCTTGGCGCCGCCAGAGACCGGCTTGTTGAGATCATGGCGGAATACCAGGGCTATACGGATGACAAAGTCATCGTCGTTTTTGATGCTTACGGGGTGAAAGGCCTGGAAAAAAAGTACCGCTATCACAAAGTGGAAGTCATTTTTACAAAAGAAAATGAAACGGCAGATGAACGCATTGAAAAAATGGCCATTAAACTGAACAACATCCGCACGCAGATTTATGTGGCCACATCTGATTTCACTGAGCAGTGGCAAATATTCGGCCAAGGCGCTTTAAGAATTTCAGCACGCGAACTGTTGACCAAAGTGGAAATGATTGAACAAAAGATTAAAAAGAATGTAAAATCAATTCAAGAGGAAAAGCCGGCAACAAGAATACCGTTAAGCCAAGAGGTCATGGAAATTTTCGAAAAATTACGCAGGGGAAAACGATGAGCGGTTGACGATTGAAAATTCTGTACTGTATAATAGCTTTTATCGAATGCTCATGGGGGGATACAGGTGAACCTGAACATTGAGGCAGCATATGAAGAAAGATATGGCACGATGCAGGATGAAGAGTTGGTTGGACGGATACACAACGGCGAAAGTGAAGCGTTGGATTACTTGATCCAAAAATACAGAAATTTTGTCAGGGCAAAAGCGCGTTCTTACTTTATCATCGGGGCCGACCGTGAGGATATTATCCAGGAAGGCATGATCGGGCTGTATAAGGCCATCCGCGACTACAGAGAGGACAAGCTCACGTCTTTCAAGGCTTTTGCTGAATTATGCATCAACCGGCAAATGATTACCGCAATTAAGACTGCCACCCGCCAAAAGCACATACCGCTTAATTCTTATATTTCCCTGGACAAGCCAATTTATGATGAAGAATCTGACCGTACGTTGATGGATGTCATCACCGGCGCGAAAATTTCCAACCCTGAAGAATTGATTTTAATCCGCGAAAAATATGTCCATATAGAAGTGAAAATATCCGAACTGTTGAGCGATCTGGAAAGAAAAGTGCTCGCCCTTTACCTGGACGGGCAGTCCTACCAGGAAATTTCAGAAGAATTAAACCGTCATGTAAAATCAATTGATAACGCTTTACAGCGCGTCAAAAAGAAGCTGGAGCGCCTGTTGGAAATGAGGGAGCTGACTTACTGAAAAGGTGTTGTAAGCCGTTTTTCCGCCAGGCTGTTTTTCCCGAATGCAAGTGCAGCATTCAGGCGTACAAAAAGCACGTCTTTAAATGCCCGGTATTCAATGCTTTCGGGAAAAACCCGGCACATCCCTTCTTCTGCTACTAATTGACACAAGCTTTCTGCCGTGTTATGTTGATTTGTAGGATTTTATGTTTTGATACGATACCGGCGCGGAACCGGCAGCATCCAACAGATTCTCCCGGCTTTTCGGGAATCTTTACAGCGACAGGTTCCGTTAACGCCGTAAGATCATAAGACAGCTGGTGATGAGATGCAGAAAAAAATGGTACTTGCCTGTTCGGTTTGCGGTTCGCGCAATTACACGACTACAACGGGCAACGGAAAGGCTGAAAGAATGGAATTAAAGAAGTTTTGCAAGCACTGCAACGAACACACCATCCACCGCGGGACAAAATAACAACGAACATGAGCTTACTTGGAGGTCTTAAATACATGTCCATCACAAATTTTTTTCGTAATGTTGCTTCCGAAATGCGAAAAGTCAGCTGGCCTGGGCGCAAAGAGCTGGTCAAATACACGATTACAGTCCTTGTAACAGTTGCCTTCCTGACATTGTTCTTTATTGTCATCGATCTCGGTATTTCCGCAGTGATCCGGTGGGCTGAAAACTCATTGTAAAAGGATCATTTTTCACTTGAATATCCAATGATAAAACATGGTATAATGGGAGTATCATAAGCAACGACTCAAACCCGGTTAGCGGGTTTTTTCATTTGCCCAAAAAATCAAAAGACCAACAGGGAGGGACGGACATCAAGTCCTATTAAATGGAAAAAAACTGGTATGTTGTCCATACGTATTCAGGCTATGAAAATAAAGTCAAAACCAATTTGGAAAAACGTGTAGAATCAATGGGGATGCAGGATAAAATTTTCCGGGTAGTGGTGCCGGAAGAAGAAGAACTTGAAGTGAAGAATGAGAAGAAAAAAGTGGTGAAACGAAAAGTTTTCCCGGGCTATGTCCTGGTGGAAATGGTGATGACGGATGATTCCTGGTATGTCGTCCGGAACACGCCGGGTGTCACCGGTTTTGTCGGGTCGTCGGGAGGCGGTTCCAAGCCGACGCCGCTTTTGCCTGAAGAAATTAATACCATCTTGAAACGGATGGGCATGGAAGAAAAACGGGCCGATGTGGACTTTGAAATCGGCGAGACGGTTACGGTAAAAGAAGGGCCGTTTGCAAACTTTGCCGGCAAGATTGTGGAAATGGACCGTGACAAAGGCAGGGCAAAAGTCATGGTCAATATGTTCGGTCGGGATACACCGGTAGAGCTCGTTTTTGAACAAATTGATAAAATATAACGGGATAAAACTTGAAATCGATATGCTGAGATGTTAATATGTTATAAGTCAGTATGTTCTTTGCGGATGGCCCGCTGACCGGGATCCCACAAAGAACAGACACAATGCAATCACATGATCTTATGATACACTCGTGACGCGGGTCATGAGATGAAATGGCTTCGGATATGGCTTGTCTTTTTAGCTTGTCCATTGTCCGGCTAACCGCAAGAACTTGCGGGGATAGCCTGCGAAGATACGGAGCATGTTTCGTTATCTGCAGGAAGCTCGCGGCTTTAGCCGTGAGGGGTTCAATCAAACAGATGAGTGGGAGGGCTTAGTCCCTGTTACCACATCACGGACTTAAGGAGGTGTGTCTCGTGGCTAAAAAAGTAGTAAAAATTGTTAAATTGCAGATTCCTGCCGGTAAAGCAAACCCTGCACCGCCTGTTGGTCCTGCATTGGGTCAGGCCGGCGTCAATATTATGGGATTTTGTAAAGAATTTAACGCTCGTACTGCAGATCAGGCAGGCTTGATTATACCTGTTGAAATCACGGTGTTTGAAGACCGTTCATTTACATTCATCACAAAAACCCCGCCAGCTGCAGTTTTGCTGAAAAAAGCAGCCGGCATTGAATCCGGTTCTGGTGAGCCAAACCGTACAAAAGTGGCAACTGTGAAGCGTGACAAAGTGCGTGAAATCGCAGAAACAAAAATGCCTGACTTAAATGCGGCAAGTGTTGAAGCGGCAATGCGCATGGTGGAAGGCACGGCGCGCAGCATGGGGATTACGATCGAAGACTGATTCATGCAGTACTAGTTCTGTCCAACGGGGTTGCGATGCGATACTGGCTCGCAACCTTTTTCGTGGGAGGTTATTCCGTTAAAACCACATTCGAGGAGGAAATACAAATGGCGAAAAAAGGAAAAAAATATGTTGACGCTTTGAAACTCGTTGACCGTTCCAAAGCTTATTCGGCTCAGGAAGCCATTGAACTGGTGAAAAAAACAAGTTTTACAAAATTTGATGCAACAGTTGAAGTTGCATTCCGCCTCGGCGTTGATCCGAAAAAAGCGGACCAGCAAATCCGCGGTGCCGTCGTGCTTCCAAACGGAACAGGGAAAACCCAGCGCGTGCTTGTTTTTGCAAAAGGCGAAAAAGCAAAAGAAGCGGAAGCAGCTGGTGCAGATTATGTCGGCGATACAGACTACATCAACAAAATCCAGCAGGGCTGGTTTGATTTTGATGTCATCGTGGCAACGCCGGATATGATGGGCGAAGTTGGGAAACTCGGACGCATCCTTGGGCCGAGAGGGTTAATGCCGAACCCGAAAACCGGCACGGTAACATTTGATGTGACAAAAGCGGTTCAGGACATTAAAGCCGGTAAAGTCGAATATCGTGTCGATAAAGCGGGCAATGTCCATGCTCCGATCGGGAAAGCCTCTTTTGAAACAGAAAAGCTGGTTGAAAACCTGGCAACATTGTTTGACACATTGATGAAAGCAAAACCGTCAGCTGCAAAAGGCACTTACATGAAGAATGTTTCTGTCACATCAACCATGGGGCCTGGCATCAAAGTAGACCCGTCTTCTTTTGTGGCAGCAAAATAATCATTTGACATGTTGCATATCAGCTGATATAATAAAGAACGGCTTTGAAAAGTAAACATTTGTACCGTAGACAGCAGGTGCCGAAGGGCTTAATTTCCTGCCGAGGTAATGCGTATAAATCCGGGGGTGCCTTAGGCCCTCCGCATGCATGAAACCTCCATGTCTCGGGATATGGAGGTTTTGTTTTGGTATAAATGTTCATCAAGAATATCTGTAGGAGGTGTCAAGATGGGCAGTGTAATTGAACAAAAGAAACAACTGGTGGAAGAAATCACCGATAAATTCAAATCAAGTACAGCTGTTGTGGTTGTCGATTACCGCGGCTTAAACGTGGCTGAAGTAACTGAACTGCGTAAACAGCTGCGCGAAGCAGGCGTTGAATTCAAAGTGTACAAAAACACGATGACGCGCCGTGCTGTAGAAGCAGCCGGGTTGGATGGATTAAACAGCGTGATGACCGGCCCGAATGCGATCGCATTCAGTACGGAAGACGTGGTTGCACCTGCGAGAATCCTGAATGATTTCGCAAAAGACCACGAAGCTTTGGAAATCAAAGCGGGTGTCATTGAAGGCAATGTTGCAACCGTTGATGAAATCAAAGCACTCGCAACGCTTCCTTCACGCGAAGGCCTGCTTTCCATGCTTCTCAGCGTACTGCAGGCGCCGATCCGCAACTTTGCTCTTGCTGCAAAAGCAGTCGCAGATCAAAAAGAAGAACAAAGCGCATAAGTTTTACGGAATATACTTTGAAAAATATCTTGTAGGAGGATATGAAAATGACGAAAGAAGAAATCATCTCTGCTGTCAAAGAAATGACAGTGCTTGAATTGAACGATCTTGTGAAAGCCATTGAAGAAGAATTTGGCGTAACCGCTGCTGCACCGGTTGCTGTTGCTGGCGGCGCTGCAGGCGGAGAAGCTGCTGCAGAAAAAACGGAATTTGATGTTGTGCTGACTGAAGTAGGCGCACAAAAAATCAAAGTCATCAAAGTTGTCCGCGAAATCACAGGCCTTGGCCTTAAAGAAGCAAAAGAACTCGTTGATAATGCTCCAAAACCGCTTAAAGAAGGCGTATCGAAAGAAGAAGCCGAAGAACTTAAAGCGAAACTTGAAGAAGTTGGAGCCGGCGTAGAAGTGAAGTAAGACTCTTTTTAAAGCAAAAGCCCGCATTTGGCGGGCTTTTTTCAACATCTCTTCTTCCTGAATCCTCCAAGAAAGAGTGGGACTTTTCATGGCTGAACATTACTACTCGCAAAACCCTGAAGCAAAGCATCAACCGATAGATTTCACCTTTACATTGAGAGGCCATACCTTTCATTTTCAAACAGACCAAGGGGTTTTTTCAAAAAAAGAAGTCGACTTCGGCTCCCGCGTTTTGCTTGATCTGGTGACCATGCCTGAAACGGAAGGGCCGGTCCTTGATATGGGTTGCGGTTACGGACCGATCGGCCTTGCACTTGCAACATCTTTTCCCGGCCGCCATGTGCATATGGTGGATATTAATACAAGAGCGGTCGAGCTGGCGGAGAAAAATGCTGCCCGGAACCATATTTCAAATGTTTCCATATACGAAAGCAATCTTTTTGAAAATGTGAAAAGCGGCCCGTTTGCCCTGATTGCTACGAATCCCCCGATCCGCGCCGGAAAGCAGATCGTGCACCGGATTTTTGAAGAAAGCTACCAATATCTCGCAAAAAACGGGGAACTTTGGGTGGTCATCCGGAAAAAGCAGGGCGCCCCTTCTGCCAGGAAAAAATTAGAAAGCATATTTGATGAAGTGGATTGTGTTGGAAAAGAAAAAGGATATTTTGTTTTTAAAGCCAAAAAAATTTGACTCCCGATTTCATATATGTTAAAATCATAAAATGCCAATAGATTAAGGTTCTTTATGCAATTTAAGCTATATTTGTCAAGTATATATTTTGGATGAATTGGAAAATACTTATAAAATCATAAGCTCGTCATGCGATATGTGGTTTTTTCATAAAAAACCCTTTTTCTTTTTGCCTTAGCTTTATTGTTGTTTGACGAAAGATGCAAACAAAACGCTTGATTTGAGGGGTGAATCAGTTGTCACATCAACTAGTTCAGTATGGACGGCACCGCCAGCGCAGAAGTTACGCGCGCATCAAAGAAATTTTAGAGCTGCCAAACCTTATCGAAATTCAAACCGCATCTTACCAATGGTTCCTTGACGAAGGTTTGCGTGAAATGTTCCAGGACATCTCTCCAATCGAGGATTTTGCCGGAAACCTGTCGCTGGAGTTTATTGACTACAGCCTCGGCGAACCGAAATATTCCATCGACGAATGCAAAGAGCGCGATGTAACATACGCTGCTCCGCTTCGTGTAAAGGTGCGCCTTGTCAATAAGGAAACAGGTGAAGTAAAAGACCAGGACGTGTTCATGGGCGATTTCCCGTTAATGACCGAAACGGGGACTTTCATCATTAATGGCGCAGAACGTGTTATTGTATCCCAGCTTGTCCGTTCCCCTAGTGTTTATTTTAACAGCAAAATGGACAAAAACGGGAAATACGGCTACACCGCAACGGTCATTCCGAACCGCGGCGCCTGGCTTGAATATGAAACAGATGCGAAAGATGTGGCCTACGTCCGCATCGACCGCACAAGAAAGCTGCCGATCACGGTTCTCCTCAGGGCGCTCGGTTTCGGCTCTGACCAGGAAATTATTGATCTGATCGGTGATAATGAGTACTTAAGAAATACGCTTGAAAAAGATAATACTGAAAGCACGGAAAAAGCGCTTCTTGAAATATATGAACGCCTCCGTCCGGGCGAACCCCCGACCGTTGAAAATGCAAAAAGCCTGCTGATTTCGCGTTTCTTTGATCCAAAACGCTATGATCTGGCCAATGTCGGTCGTTACAAAATGAATAAAAAGCTTCACCTGAAATTCCGGCTGTTCGGGCAACGGCTGGCTGAATCAATCGCAGACCCTGAAACCGGCGAAATCATTGCGGAGGAAGGAACCGTTTTAGACCGGCGTACGCTTGATAAAATTGTGCCTTTTCTCGAAAAAGGCCTGAAGTTTGAAACGTACAGCCAGACTGGCGGCGTTGTTGATGATGATGTTACTTTGCAGTCCATCAAAATTTATGCCCCGATTGACGATAACGAAAAAGTCATCAATGTAATCGGAAATGCTTATGTTGATGAAAGCATTAAACATATTACACCTGCGGATATTGTGGCTTCCATTAGCTACTTCTTTAATTTGCTGCATGGCGTCGGCAATACGGATGATATCGACCACCTCGGTAACCGCCGTTTACGGTCTGTCGGCGAATTGCTGCAAAACCAGTTCCGTATCGGTCTTTCCCGGATGGAACGCGTTGTTCGTGAAAGAATGTCGATCCAGGACATTAACACCATTACGCCGCAGCAGCTGATCAATATCCGTCCGGTCATTGCGGCCATTAAAGAATTTTTCGGCAGTTCGCAGCTGTCCCAGTTCATGGACCAGACAAACCCGCTTGCGGAACTGACCCATAAACGCCGGCTGTCGGCACTCGGCCCGGGCGGTTTGACCCGTGAGCGCGCCGGGATGGAAGTGCGTGACGTGCACTATTCCCACTACGGCCGCATGTGCCCGATTGAAACGCCTGAAGGCCCGAACATCGGCTTGATTAACTCTTTATCAACCTATGCAAAAGTGAACCGTTTTGGCTTTATTGAAACGCCTTACCGCAGGGTTGATCCGGATACAGGGCGTGTTACGGAGCATATTGATTATTTAACGGCTGATGAAGAAGACAATTATGTCGTCGCACAGGCGAACGCACAGCTGGATGAAAACGGCTTTTTCGTTGACGATGAAGTATATGCGCGTTTCCGCGGTGAAAACATTGTTGTCAAAACAGACCGCGTTGATTATATGGACGTTTCGCCGAAGCAGGTTGTATCGGCTGCAACGGCATGTATTCCGTTCCTTGAAAACGACGACTCGAACCGTGCCCTGATGGGTGCAAACATGCAGCGCCAGGCTGTTCCGCTTATGAACCCGCAAGCGCCGATTGTCGGCACCGGGATGGAATATGTCAATGCGAAGGACTCCGGCGCAGCACTTATCTGCAAACATGACGGTATTGTCGAACATGTGGAAGCCAGGGAAATCTGGGTGCGCCGCGTCATCGATGTCGATGGCCAGGAAGTAAAAGGCGACCTTGACAAATACCGCCTGCAAAAATTCAAACGTTCCAACAATGGCATGTGCATTAACCAGCGCCCGATTGTGAAAAAAGGCGACCGTGTGGTAAAAGGCGAAATTTTAGCGGATGGCCAGTCAATGGACCACGGCGAACTTGCCCTTGGCCAGAACGTGCTCGTTGCTTTTATGACATGGGAAGGCTATAACTATGAAGATGCCATTATTATGAGCGAAAAACTTGTAAAAGAAGATGTGTATACTTCTATCCATATTGAAGAATACGAATCTGAAGCGCGCGATACAAAACTCGGGCCGGAAGAAATGACCCGTGACATCCCGAACGTCGGGGAAGATGCTTTGAAAAACCTTGACGAACGTGGGATTGTCCGGATCGGTGCCGAAGTAAAAGACGGCGATTTGCTTGTCGGAAAAGTCACCCCGAAAGGCGTTACGGAACTGACAGCGGAAGAACGGCTGCTCCACGCGATTTTCGGTGAAAAAGCGCGCGAAGTCAGGGATACATCGCTTCGCGTTCCGCACGGCGGCGGCGGCATCGTGCTCGACGTCAAAGTGTTTACACGTGAAGCCGGGGATGAACTCCCGCCTGGCGTGAACCAGCTTGTCCGCGTCTATATTGTACAGAAACGGAAAATCCACCAGGGCGACAAAATGGCCGGGCGCCACGGGAACAAAGGGGTTATCTCCCGGATTCTTCCGGAAGAAGATATGCCTTTCCTCCCGGATGGTACACCTGTCCAGATCATGTTGAACCCGCTCGGCGTGCCTTCCCGGATGAATATCGGCCAGGTGCTTGAACTTCACCTTGGCATGGCGGCCAAAAAACTTGGCCTCCACGTGGCGACGCCTGTATTCGACGGCGCGCGCGAAGAAGATGTATGGGAAACGATTGAAGAAGCCGGCATGGCACGCGATGCAAAAACGGTTCTTTATGACGGCCGCACCGGTGAGCCTTTCGACAACCGTGTGTCTGTCGGGATTATGTATATGATCAAGCTCGCCCACATGGTTGATGATAAACTGCATGCCCGCTCAACAGGCCCTTACTCGCTTGTCACCCAGCAGCCGCTCGGCGGTAAAGCGCAGTTCGGCGGCCAACGGTTTGGCGAAATGGAAGTATGGGCGCTTGAAGCCTATGGCGCAGCCTATACGCTCCAGGAAATCCTGACCGTTAAATCGGACGATGTTGTCGGACGTGTGAAAACTTATGAAGCGATCGTCAAAGGGGAAAACGTCCCTGAACCGGGTGTCCCGGAATCGTTCAAAGTGCTGATTAAAGAACTTCAAAGTTTGGGACTTGACGTGAAGATTCTTTCCGGCGACGACGAGGAAATTGAAATGCGTGATCTCGAAGACGACGATGACCTGAATCAGGCCGATACGCTGAATATTGCGCCTGAGACAAAAGAAGAACCGGAAGGAATCGGGGCATCCAAAGACTAATCGTTTATGTTGCTGGGAACAAACAGAGGCTTTTGCCCGGATTGTATGCCTTCGTACAATCCGGCTTCTGTTTCTGTTTCTTCTGCGTGTGTTTTAAGGTATGAACCTAAAGACGAAAGGGAGGCTGGCCCCTTGCTGGATGTAAATAATTTTGAGTACATGAAAATCGGTCTTGCTTCACCGGATAAAATCCGATCCTGGTCGTACGGTGAAGTCAAAAAACCGGAAACAATCAACTATCGGACGTTAAAACCTGAAAAAGACGGGCTTTTTTGTGAACGGATTTTCGGACCGACGAAAGACTGGGAATGCCATTGCGGAAAATATAAACGCGTCCGTTACAAAGGCGTGGTTTGTGACCGCTGCGGCGTGGAAGTAACAAGATCAAAAGTGCGCCGGGAAAGAATGGGACATATTGAACTTGCCGCCCCTGTTTCGCATATTTGGTACTTCAAAGGGATTCCAAGCCGCATGGGCCTTGTCCTTGACATGTCCCCGCGTGCCCTGGAAGAAGTCATTTACTTCGCATCTTACGTTGTCACGGAAGCAGGCGACACTTCTTTGGAAAAGAAACAGCTTCTTTCCGAAAAAGAATACCGTGCTTACCGTGAAAAATACGGCAATAAATTCCAGGCAGGCATGGGTGCGGAAGCCATTAAAAAGTTGCTCCAGGATGTAGATGTCAACAAAGAATGCGAAATGCTGAAAGAAGAGCTGAAAGTTGCCCAGGGGCAGCGCCGTACACGCGCCATCAAACGCCTTGAAGTACTGGAAGCTTTCCGTAATTCCGGCAATAAACCGGAATGGATGGTGCTGGACGTTCTCCCGGTCATTCCGCCTGAACTGCGGCCAATGGTACAACTGGAAGGCGGCCGCTTTGCGACATCCGACTTAAATGATCTGTACCGCCGTGTGATCAACCGGAATAACCGCCTGAAACGCCTGCTTGATCTTGGCGCGCCAAGCATCATTGTCCAAAATGAAAAACGGATGCTGCAGGAAGCCGTTGATGCTCTGATTGACAACGGCCGCCGTGGACGTCCGGTAACCGGCCCGGGGAACCGCCCGTTAAAATCGCTTTCCCATATGCTGAAAGGGAAACAGGGTCGTTTCCGTCAAAACCTGCTCGGGAAACGGGTTGACTATTCCGGCCGTTCCGTTATTGTTGTCGGCCCGAACCTGAAAATGTATCAATGCGGCCTGCCGCGCGAAATGGCGATCGAACTGTTCAAGCCGTTCGTAATGAAAGAACTGGTTGAAAAAGGCCTCGCCCATAATATTAAAAGTGCAAAACGGAAAATTGAACGTTTGCAGCCTGAAATTTGGGATGTCCTTGAAGAAGTCATTAAAGAACACCCTGTCCTGTTGAACCGTGCGCCTACTTTGCACAGGCTCGGGATCCAGGCGTTTGAACCGACGCTTGTGGAAGGCCGTGCGATCCGTCTTCATCCGCTCGTATGTACGGCTTACAACGCGGACTTTGACGGCGACCAAATGGCGGTTCACGTTCCGTTATCCGCCGAAGCACAGGCGGAAGCACGCATGCTGATGCTTGCCGCACAAAATATTTTGAACCCGAAAGACGGGAAACCGGTTGTTACCCCGTCCCAGGACATGGTACTTGGCAACTACTACTTAACGCTTGAACGTGAAGATGCAGTCGGTGAAGGATCTGTCTTCAAAGATGTAAACGAAGTGTACACGGCTTATTACAACGGCTACGTGCATTTCCATACGAGAATTGCCATTTATGCCGGATCGCTGAACAATCCGACGTTTACGGAAGAGCAAAACAAGAAGCTGCTGATTACCACCGTCGGGAAAGTGATCTTCAATGAAATTTTGCCGGAGAGCTTCCCGTATATTAATGAACCGACGACAACAAATCTTGAAGAAAAAACGCCGGATAAATACTTTGTTGATCCTTCGATTGACGTAAAAGCGCATATTAAAGAACAGCCGTTAATCCGCCCGTTTGTAAAGGGCTTCCTTGGCAGCATCATTGCCGAGGTGTTCAAACGGTTCAAGATTACGGAAACATCCAAGATGCTCGACCGCTTAAAAGATCTTGGCTTCCATTATTCGACCAAAGCCGGTATTACCGTTGGCGTTGCGGATATCGTCGTTTTAGGCGAGAAAGAAAAAATTCTTTCGGATGCCCAGAAAAAAGTCGATACAGTCATGAAACAGTTCCGCCGCGGTTTAATTACAGAAGACGAACGCTATGATCGTGTTATTTCGATCTGGAGCGGGGCTAAAGATACGATCCAGGGCAAACTGATGGAATCGCTCGATAAACGGAACCCGATTTTTATGATGAGTGACTCGGGGGCCCGGGGTAACGCGTCGAACTTTACACAGCTTGCCGGTATGCGCGGTTTGATGGCCAACCCGGCCGGCCGGATTATTGAATTGCCGATTAAATCGAGCTTCCGTGAAGGCTTAACTGTGCAAGAGTACTTTATTTCGACACACGGTGCCCGTAAAGGCCTTGCTGATACAGCCCTTAAGACGGCAGACTCGGGTTATCTGACACGCCGGCTTGTTGATGTGGCGCAGGATGTTATCATTCGTGAAGACGACTGTGGCACAGACCGCGGGCTTTTGATCAGTGCGTTGAAAGAAGGAAATGAAATCATTGAATCGCTTGAAGAACGGTTAACCGGCCGTTATTCAAGAAAAACGATCAAGCATCCCGAAACAGGCAAAGTCATCATTGAGGAAAACGGCTTTATTACTGAAGATATCGCGAAAGAAATTGTCGATGCCGGCTATGAAAAAGTCTGGATCCGTTCGGCCTTCACTTGCAACACCCGCCATGGTGTATGTAAAAAATGCTACGGCCGCAACCTTGCCACCGGCCAAGAAGTGGAAGTCGGCGAAGCAGTCGGGATTATTGCCGCCCAATCGATCGGCGAACCTGGTACACAGCTGACGATGCGTACATTCCATACAGGCGGTGTTGCCGGGGATGACATTACACAAGGTCTTCCGCGTATTCAGGAATTGTTTGAAGCTCGGAACCCGAAAGGCCAGGCTGTTATTTCCGAAGTGGAAGGTGTTGTCACTTCCATCAGCGAAGGGCGCGACCGTCAATATGAAATTGTCATTCAGGGCGCTGTCGAAACGCGCACTTATACAGCCCCTTATACTTCCCGCTTGAAAGTGGCGGTAGATGACCACGTCGTGCGCGGGCAGGAACTGACGGAAGGTTCCATTGACCCGAAAGACCTGTTGCGTGTCACGGACGTCACAACCGTACAGGAATACTTGCTCCGTGAAGTACAGAAAGTTTACCGGATGCAAGGGGTGGAAATTGGCGACAAACATATTGAAGTGATGGTCCGCCAAATGCTGAGAAAAGTAAGGGTGCTCGATGCCGGCGATACGGATGTCCTGCCGGGAACATTGCTTGATATCCATCAGTTCGGTGAAGCGAATGAAAAGGCGCTCAAGGAAGGCAACCGCCCTGCAACAGGCCGTCCTGTTCTGCTCGGGATTACAAAAGCTTCCCTGGAAACCGATTCGTTCTTATCGGCAGCCTCCTTCCAGGAAACGACCCGCGTGTTAACCGATGCGGCGATCAAAGGGAAACGCGATGAACTGCTCGGCTTGAAAGAAAACGTCATTATCGGGAAACTTGTTCCTGCAGGGACGGGCATGACCCGCTACCGCAAAACGGTTCCTGAACTGGTGAAAAAGGAAGAAGAAGTGCCGGCTGAATAATCGGCGGCAGCACCGGCAAAAACCGGTGCTGCACCTTTTTCTGTTTTTTAGCAAAAAACCATGGCCTTTTTTACACAGGATGTTGACTTTGGATTTTCAAAGTGATAATATATTCAAGGTGCTCCTATGAATACCTGTATACTTTGGAGGATATTGCGATGTCTTATGAAAAAGTAAATCAGGCGAAAAGAATTGTTGTAGGGACAAAACAAACAGCGAAAGCGATAAAGTCCGGAAATGTGGATGAACTGCTCGTTGCCAGAGATGCTGATCCGAATATTACGGGCAAAGTCATTTCCGTTGCCGAACAATTCAATGTGCCGGTTACGTATGCCGAGTCGAAAAAACAACTTGGAAAAGTGTGCGGCATTGAAGTCGGAGCTGCAGCTGTTGCACTTATTTATTAAACACTTTTTGCGGGAGAAACCGCAAAAATTTGTTTTTGCCATTAAATGAACCACCTGGATGTGTGGACTTAAATTGTTCGAAGGGAGGAAAAACAGATGCCTACTATTAACCAATTGGTGCGCAAACCTCGTAAATCAAAAATCGAGAAATCTAAGTCACCTGCGCTGAATAAAGGCTATAACAGTTTCAAAAAAATCAATACCGATCTTTCTTCACCCCAAAAACGCGGTGTATGTACGCGTGTTGGGACGATGACGCCGAAGAAACCGAACTCGGCGCTTCGTAAATATGCCCGTGTCCGTTTAACAAACGGGATTGAAGTAACGGCTTATATCCCTGGTATCGGCCATAACCTGCAGGAACACAGCGTTGTTTTAATCCGCGGTGGACGTGTAAAAGACCTGCCTGGTGTACGTTACCACATCGTGCGCGGCGCACTTGACACTGCCGGTGTTGACAACCGGAAACAAGGCCGTTCCAAATACGGGACGAAAAAACCGAAAGAAAAGAAATAATAAGAACGATAACCATACTTGAAAGGAGGATCATTTATGCCACGTAAAGGACCTGTCGCAAAACGCGACGTATTACCGGATCCGATTTACAATTCGAAACTGGTCACACGTTTAATCAACAAAATGATGATCGACGGCAAGAGAGGGAAAGCCCAGACGATCCTGTATTCTTCCTTTGATATTATTCGTGAACGCACTGGCAAAGATCCAATGGAAGTTTTTGACCAGGCATTAAAAAACATTATGCCTGTACTTGAAGTAAGAGCTCGCCGTGTCGGCGGTGCAAACTATCAGGTGCCGGTTGAGGTGCGCCCGGAACGCCGGACAACTTTAGGGCTTCGCTGGCTGGTCAATTATGCCCGCCTCCGCGGAGAAAAAACAATGGAAGAACGACTGGCGAACGAAATCATGGATGCGGCCAACAATACAGGCGCTGCCGTGAAAAAACGCGAAGATACGCATAAAATGGCGGAAGCAAACAGAGCGTTCGCGCATTATCGCTGGTAATATTCCGATACTCCTACATTACACCTATTAAGGAAGGAGAAAGTACGAGATGCCAAGAGAGTTCTCCTTAGAAAAGACTCGTAACATCGGTATCATGGCGCATATCGATGCCGGTAAAACTACAACAACCGAGCGCATCCTTTATTATACCGGCCGTATTCATAAAATCGGCGAAACGCATGAAGGTGCGTCTCAAATGGACTGGATGGAGCAGGAACAGGAGCGCGGGATTACGATTACTTCCGCTGCTACTACAGCACAATGGAATGACCACCGCATCAACATCATTGACACCCCGGGACACGTGGACTTTACCGTTGAAGTTGAACGCTCCCTTCGTGTCCTTGACGGTGCGGTTGCTGTCCTCGATGCCCAGTCCGGCGTTGAGCCTCAGACCGAAACCGTTTGGCGCCAGGCAACGACTTACGGTGTACCACGGATTGTATTCGTCAATAAGATGGATAAAATCGGGGCTGATTTCTTATATTCTGTCAGCACCCTGCATGATCGTCTGCAGGCAAATGCGCATCCGGTCCAATTGCCGATCGGTGCCGAAGACAACTTTGTAGGGATCATTGACCTTATTGAAATGAACGCTACTTTCTACGGTGATGATCTCGGCACGAAAATTGAAGTACGCGAAATCCCGGATGAGTACCGTGACCAGGCGGAAGAATATCATGAAAAACTGCTTGAAGCAGTTGCTGAAGTTGATGAAGATATTATGGAAAAATATCTTGGCGGAGAAGAGATTTCAAAAGAAGAACTGAAAGCTGCGATCCGCAAAGCAACCTGTAATGTTGAATTCTTCCCGGTACTGTGCGGCTCGGCATTTAAAAACAAAGGTGTCCAATTAATGTTGGATGCGGTTGTTGACTATTTGCCTGCGCCGACGGATGTTCCTTCCATCAAGGGGACGCTTCCGGATACAGGGGAAGAAGTATTCAGGCATTCCAGCGATGATGAGCCATTTGCGGCTTTGGCCTTCAAAGTCATGACAGACCCGTTCGTTGGTAAACTGACATTCTTCCGTGTTTATTCAGGTACATTAAGCGCCGGTTCTTATGTCAAAAACTCGACAAAGGACAAACGCGAACGCATCGGGCGTATTTTGCAGATGCACGCAAACCACCGGAAAGAAATTGACAAGGTTTATGCCGGAGATATTGCTGCTGCTGTCGGTTTAAAAGACACGACAACAGGCGACACGCTTTGCGACGATAACAATCCGGTCATCCTTGAATCGATGGAATTTCCAGAACCGGTTATCCAGCTGTCGGTTGAACCAAAATCGAAGGCCGACCAGGATAAAATGACGACTGCGCTGCAAAAACTGCAGGAAGAAGACCCGACTTTCCGTGCCCATACGGATCCGGAAACAGGACAAACGATCATCGAAGGAATGGGTGAGCTTCACCTCGATATCATCGTCGACCGGATGAAACGCGAATTTAAAGTCGAAGCCAATATCGGTGCGCCACAAGTTGCATATCGTGAAACATTCCGCAAATCGGCACAAGTCCAAGGTAAGTTCGTACGCCAGTCTGGCGGCCGCGGGCAATACGGGGATGTGTGGATTGAATTTTCACCAAACGAAGAAGGAAAAGGCTTTGAGTTTGAAAATGCGATTGTCGGCGGTGTCGTTCCGCGCGAATACATTCCGGCGATTCAATCCGGTCTTGAAGATGCCATGCAGCGCGGTGTAATTGCCGGTTATCCGCTCGTTGACATTAAGGCAAAACTGTATGACGGTTCTTACCACGATGTTGACTCGAGTGAAATGGCGTTTAAAGTGGCTGCTTCCCTTGCATTAAGGAATGCAGCATCCAAATGTGATCCGGTCCTGCTCGAACCTGTGATGAAAGTGGAAATCGTCATTCCGGAAGAATATCTCGGCGACATCATGGGACAAGTTACAGCCCGCCGCGGTCGTGTAGAAGGAATGGAAGCACGCGGAAATGCCCAGGTTGTCCGTGCTATGGTTCCATTGTCCGAAATGTTCGGTTACGCAACAGCACTTCGTTCCAGCACGCAAGGACGCGGTGTCTTCACTATGACATTTGATCATTATGAAGAAGTGCCGAAGTCTATTGCGGAAGAGATCATCAAAAAAAATAAAGGCGAATAATTGATTTCTTGCCTTCAATGAAGTATAACTTTACTAGATTGGTTCAAAGCGCTTTAAAGCTGTCCTTTCAGCTTTAAAGCATCCATATACTTACTCAATCCAAAATATTAAGGAGGATTTCCTGATGGCTAAACAAAAATTTGACCGTTCTAAAGAACACTGTAACATTGGAACAATCGGTCACGTTGACCATGGTAAAACGACTTTGACTGCTGCAATTACTGCTGTTCTTGCAAAACAAGGGAAAGCAGAAGCAAGGGCATATGACCAAATTGACGGTGCTCCGGAAGAACGCGAACGTGGTATTACCATCAACACTGCACACGTTGAATATGAAACGGAAAAACGCCACTACGCACACGTTGACTGCCCTGGACACGCTGACTATGTGAAAAACATGATCACGGGTGCTGCACAAATGGACGGTGCGATTCTGGTTGTATCCGCTGCTGACGGCCCAATGCCGCAAACACGTGAACACATCCTTTTGTCCCGCCAAGTTGGTGTGCCTTACATCGTTGTATTCCTGAACAAATGCGACATGGTGGACGACGAAGAATTGCTTGAACTTGTTGAAATGGAAGTTCGTGACCTTCTTTCTGAATACGACTTCCCTGGCGATGAAGTGCCGGTTATCAAAGGTTCTGCTTTGAAAGCTCTTGAAGGCGACCCTGAATACGAAGCAAAAATCCTTGAATTGATGGATGCTGTTGACGAATACATCCCGACTCCGCAACGTGACACAGACAAACCGTTCATGATGCCGGTTGAAGACGTATTCTCCATCACCGGCCGTGGTACAGTTGCAACCGGTCGTGTAGAACGCGGTCAATTGAAAGTTGGCGATGTTGTTGAAATCATCGGTTTGAACGACGAACCGAAACAAACAACGGTTACCGGCGTTGAAATGTTCCGCAAACTGCTCGACTATGCTGAAGCAGGCGACAACATCGGTGCACTTCTCCGCGGGATTGCACGTGAAGAAGTCCAACGTGGTCAAGTTTTGGCGAAACCGGGTTCTATTACACCGCATACAAAATTTAAAGCACAAGTTTACGTATTAACGAAAGAAGAAGGCGGACGTCACACTCCTTTCTTCTCTAACTACCGTCCGCAATTCTACTTCCGTACAACGGATGTTACCGGCATTATTACGCTGCCTGAAGGCGTTGAAATGGTTATGCCTGGTGATAACGTTGAAATGAGCGTTGAATTGATTGCCCCTATCGCGATCGAAGAAGGAACAAAATTCTCGATCCGTGAAGGCGGCCGTACAGTTGGCGCCGGTTCTGTTTCCGCTATCGAAGCTTAATCGGTTATTAAAAAAAGCCCGGCCAGGTTATCCCGGCCGGGCTTTTTCCATGCTTACGAGTCCGGGTTGCAGCAATATTTTCCAAAACTTGATGTTGCGCCACAAGGCCTGTATAATAAAAAAAGTTGCTGAAATCAGCAGTATATCAAAGTTTATGTTGCATTACACCCGGTTTTTGTGTATAATTTTTTATGTTGGTCTTTGACTGCGATGAAGTGGGAGGTTGCTGGCACACCCGGCCGCTTTGCCATGGCGCGTGGGCCAGGAAAATTTCCATGGAGAATGTCTATTAGCAAATAGGCGAAAAAGGAGGGAAAATAATGGCAAAACAAAAAATTCGCATTCGATTAAAAGCATACGATCACAGAATTCTGGATCAGTCTGCAGAGAAAATTGTAGAAACAGCAAAACGATCAGGTGCAAACGTCTCCGGACCGATTCCGCTTCCGACTGAGAAATCTGTTTACACCATTCTGCGTGCTGTCCACAAGTACAAAGATTCTCGTGAACAATTTGAAATGCGTACACACAAACGTTTGATTGATATCGTAAATCCAACCCCGCAAACGGTTGATTCACTGATGCGGTTGGATCTGCCATCCGGCGTTGACATTGAAATTAAACTTTAATGATAAAACATGACATATTTAACAGGAGGTGTGACTGATGACCAAAGGAATCTTAGGAAGAAAAATCGGTATGACCCAAGTTTTTGCCGAGAACGGCGATCTTATTCCTGTCACTGTAATTGAAGCAACACCAAACGTTGTGCTGCAAAAGAAAACAGTTGAAACGGACGGCTATGAAGCGATCCAGCTCGGATTTGCCGACAAACCGGAACGCCTGGCAAACAAACCGGAAACAGGGCATGTTTCGAAAGCCAATACGGCACCTAAGCGCTTCATCCGCGAATTCAGCGGCGTAAACACAAGTGATTTTGAAGTTGGTCAAGAAGTCAAAGTAGATATTTTTGCAGAAGGTGACATTGTAGATGTTACCGGTGTTACAAAAGGAAAAGGATTCCAAGGCGTCATTAAACGCCACGGACAACACCGCGGTCCTATGGCTCACGGTTCGCGTTACCACCGCCGTCCCGGTTCAATGGGTCCGATTGCGCCAAACCGCGTCTTCAAACAAAAAGCACTCCCTGGACGCATGGGAGGAGAACGGGTTACCGTTCAAAATCTGCAAATCGTCAAAGTGGATGCAGAACGCAATCTGCTTTTGATTAAAGGTAACGTTCCTGGTCCGAGAAAAGCTTTGGTTACAGTTAAAGCAGCTGTAAAAGCAAAATAATTGTAAAGAAAGGAGGAAACAGGAATGCCAAAAGTAGCTCTATACAACCAAAACGGTTCCCAAGTCGGTGAAGTGGAATTAAACGACGCTGTATTCGGCATCGAACCGAATGAACATGTTTTATTTGAAGCGATCATCATGCAGAGGGCATCGCTCCGCCAAGGTACTCACAAAGTAAAAGGCCGTTCTGAAGTACGCGGCGGCGGACGTAAACCATGGCGGCAAAAAGGTACAGGACGCGCACGCCAAGGATCGATTCGTGCCCCGCAATGGCGCGGAGGCGGTACGGTTTTCGGGCCTGTTCCACGCAGCTACAGCTACAAACTGCCGAAAAAAGTACGCCGTCTTGCGATTAAATCCGCTCTATCGTCAAAAGTACGGGAAAACAATATTTTGGTTCTGGACGCATTAAATTTTGATGCGCCAAAAACAAAAGATTTTATTGCTGTCCTGAAAAATTTGTCCGTGGATAAAAAAGCACTTGTTGTCACAGACGGATTGAACGAAAATGTGGTATTGTCTGCACGCAACATTCCGGGTATTACGGTTGTTGAAGCAACAGGCGTAAATGTTTTGGATGTTGTAAACCATGATCAATTGATCATGACAAAATCCGCTGTTGAAAAAGTAGGGGAGGTGCTTGGTTAATGGATGCACGTGATGTTTTGAAGCGCCCCGTGATTACTGAACGTTCAATGGAATTGACGGCAGATAAGAAATATACATTTGAAGTAGATGTCAAAGCGAATAAAACAGAAATCAAAGATGCTGTGGAAGAAATTTTTGGCGTCAAAGTTGCGAAAGTGAATGTTGCGAACTACAAAGGCAAGTTCAAACGCATGGGCCGTTATACTGGCTATACTAACAAGCGCCGCAAAGCAGTTGTTACGCTAACACCTGACAGCAATGAAATTGAAATCTTTGAGGTTTAAATACGTTCCATCAAACTTGAAGAGGAGGGAAAAACATGGCGATCAAAAAATACAAACCAACCTCTAATGGGCGTCGCGGCATGACGGCTTTGGATTTTGCGGAGATCACGACGGATAAGCCTGAAAAATCACTGCTTGCTCCGCTTTCGAAAAAAGCAGGCCGCAACAACCAGGGGAAATTAACTGTTCGTCATCAGGGCGGCGGTCATAAGCGTCAATACCGGATTATCGACTTCAAACGCGATAAAGATGGTATACCAGGGCGCGTTGCCACAATTGAGTATGACCCGAACCGCTCATCTAATATTGCTTTGATTCACTATGCAGATGGTGAAAAACGATACATTCTTGCACCAAAAAATTTAACTGTCGGCATGGAAATTATGTCCGGACCGGATGCAGATATTAAAGTCGGAAATGCACTTCCGCTTTCTGACATTCCTGTTGGTACGGTCATCCATAATATTGAATTGAAACCGGGCAAAGGTGGCCAATTGATCCGTTCTGCCGGTACTTCTGCACAAGTGCTTGGTAAAGAAGGCAAATATGTGCTTGTCCGCCTGAATTCCGGTGAAGTGCGCATGATTCTTGCAACTTGCCGCGCAACGGTCGGCCAGGTTGGTAACGAACAGCACGAACTGGTCAACATCGGTAAAGCAGGCCGCAAACGCTGGATGGGTGTACGCCCGACTGTCCGCGGATCTGTTATGAACCCGAACGATCACCCGCACGGCGGTGGTGAAGGAAAAGCACCAATCGGACGCAAATCACCAATGTCACCATGGGGTAAACCGACACTTGGTTACAAAACGCGCAAGAAGAAGAATACTTCAGATAAATTTATTGTACGGCGCCGTAAAAAATAACGCTGTTGAACTACGGTTCACAGCTTGAACCGTAGCTCTAATCAGGAAGGAGGACTATTCATGAGTCGCAGTCTGAAAAAAGGGCCTTTCGTTGACGATCACTTAATGGTGAAAGTGGAAAAATTGAACGAATCCAACAAGAAGCAAGTGATCAAAACATGGTCACGCCGTTCGACGATTTTCCCTGCATTTGTCGGCCACACAATCGCTGTCTATGACGGCCGTAAACATGTTCCGGTATACATCACGGAAGATATGGTCGGCCATAAGCTCGGTGAGTTTGCTCCGACACGCACATTCAAAGGTCACGCCGGTGACGATAAGAAGACAAGACGCTAACGGGAGGAGGTATTCCAATGCAAGCAAAAGCTGTCGCGAAAACAGTCCGTATTGCTCCTCGTAAGGCACGCCTGGTAATTGATTTAATTCGAGGAAAGCAAGTAGGAGAAGCGCTTTCGATTTTGAAATTTACGCCTAAAGCTGCTTCGCCGGTTATTGAAAAAGTACTCAACTCTGCGATTGCGAACGCAGAACACAACTACGATATGGACGCAAATGACCTTGTTGTGGAAAAGGCTTATGTCGATGAAGGGCCTACATTGAAACGTTTCCGGCCGCGTGCAATGGGACGCGCAAGCCAGATCAACAAACGCACGAGCCATATTACGATTGTAGTATCAGATCAAAAGGAGGGATAATTGGTGGGTCAAAAAGTAAATCCTATCGGTTTGCGAATCGGAGTGATTCGTGACTGGGAATCGAAATGGTACGCAGAAAAAGATTACGCCGATCTATTGCACGAAGACATTAAAATTCGTGAATATATCGCAAAGCGCCTTGCGGATGCTTCTGTTTCTGGCGTGGAAATTGAACGTGCTGCAAACCGTGTCAACATTACAATCCGTACGGCAAAACCGGGCATGGTGATCGGTAAAGGCGGTTCGGAAGTAGAAGCATTGCGTAAAGCGCTGAATGCTTTAACAGGAAAAAGAGTCCACATTAACATTGTCGAAGTTAAAAAAGCAGATATTGATGCAAAACTTGTTGCGGAAAACATTGCCCGCCAGCTGGAAAACCGCGTTTCTTTCCGCCGTGCGCAGAAGCAGGCGATTCAACGCGCCATGCGTGCCGGTGCAAAAGGAATCCGGACGCAGGTTTCAGGACGTTTGGGCGGTGCGGATATTGCCCGTGCAGAACATTACAGCGAAGGTACAGTTCCGCTTCATACGCTTCGTGCGGATATTGACTATGCACATGCTGAAGCAGATACAACTTACGGAAAACTGGGCGTAAAAGTTTGGATTTACCGTGGGGAAATCCTTCCTGCTAAGAAAAAAACCGAGGAAGGGGGAAACTGATCATGTTGATGCCTAAACGTGTAAAATACCGCCGTGAACACCGCGGAAAAATGCGCGGCCGTGCAAAAGGCGGCACTGAAGTTGCATTTGGCGAATATGGTTTGCAGGCTTTGGAAGCTTCCTGGATTACAAACCGCCAAATCGAAGCTGCCCGTATTGCGATGACACGTTATATGAAACGTGGCGGTAAAGTATGGATAAAAATTTTCCCTCATAAACCATATACAGCAAAACCGCTTGAAGTCCGGATGGGTTCCGGTAAAGGTGCGCCTGAGGGCTGGGTGGCTGTTGTGAAACCGGGCAAGATTTTGTTTGAAATTGCCGGTGTTCCTGAAGAAGTTGCACGCGAAGCTTTACGCCTTGCGTCCCACAAGCTGCCGATTAAATGCAAGTTCGTAAAACGTGAAGAAATTGGTGGTGAATCTAATGAAAGCTAAAGAAATTCGTGACTTAACCACTGCCGAAATTGAACAAAAAGTAAAGTCGCTGAAGGAAGAGCTGTTCAACCTTCGCTTCCAGCTTGCGACTGGACAATTAGAGAACACTGCCCGCATTCGTGAAGTTCGTAAATCGATTGCCCGCATGAAAACCGTCATTCGTGAAAGAGAAATTGGAATTAACAACCGATAATGGGAGGAGGTTCGCGATACATGAGTGAACGCAACCAACGCAAAGTATACACCGGCCGTGTCGTATCCGACAAAATGGATAAAACCGTTACTGTTCTTGTAGAAACTTACAAAAAACATTCTCTGTACGGCAAACGCGTAAAATACTCGAAAAAATTCAAGGCACATGATGAAAATAACGAAGCCAAAGTCGGCGATATCGTAAGAATCATGGAAACACGCCCGTTATCTGCTACAAAACGTTTCCGCCTGGTGGAAATCGTTGAAAAAGCAGTCATTATCTAATTTGTATCAGTTCGGATACGGTTGATTCCGAAGGGAGGTAAACGAGGATGATCCAACAAGAAACCCGTTTAAAAGTAGCTGACAACTCAGGTGCACGTGAAGTTTTAACGATTAAAGTATTAGGCGGATCCGGCCGAAAAACTGCGAATATCGGAGATGTCATCGTTGCTACGGTAAAACAAGCAACACCTGGAGGCGTTGTTAAAAAAGGCGATGTGGTGAAAGCTGTTGTGGTCCGTACAAAGAGCGGAGTGCGCCGCAGCGATGGTTCTTATATCCGTTTCGATGAAAATGCATGCGTCATTATCCGTGACGACAAGAGCCCTCGCGGCACGCGTATTTTCGGGCCGGTTGCACGCGAACTGCGCAACAACAATTTCATGAAAATCGTATCACTGGCTCCGGAAGTACTTTAATCGATATAGTTTGTGACAATCAAGGAGGTGCGATTGTAATGCATGTCAAAAAAGGTGACAAGGTAATGGTGATCTCCGGCAAAGATAAAGGCAAGACCGGGACGATCCTTGCGGTATATCCGAAAAAAAACCGTGTGATTGTGGAAGGCGTGAACGTTGTCAAAAAACACGCAAAACCTTCCCAGGCAAACCCTCAGGGCGGTATTCTCGACATGGAAGCGCCCATTCACGTGTCAAATGTGATGCCGATTGACCCGAAAACAAATGAGCCGACACGTGTCGGATATGAAATAAGGAACGACAAAAAAGTGCGTGTAGCAAAAAAATCCGGTGAAGTTCTAAGCGTGCTTAAGGAAATTAAGAAAAAGCCTGAAGAAGAAGGGAGGTAAGCGACATGAACCGCCTAAAAGAAAAATACGAAAAAGAAGTTATTCCTGCTTTAACAAGCAAGTTTCAATATACATCCGTTATGCAAGTGCCTAAAGTTGAAAAGATCGTGATCAACATGGGTGTTGGTGATGCTGTTCAAAACGCAAAAATGCTCGACAATGCAGTAGAAGAATTAACATTGATTTCCGGCCAAAGACCGGTTGTGACAAGAGCGAAAAAATCAATCGCAGGTTTCCGCCTTCGTGAAGGGATGCCGATTGGCGCAAAAGTAACGCTTCGCGGCGAGCGCATGTACGAATTCCTCGATAAACTGATTTCAGTTTCGCTTCCGCGTGTGCGCGACTTCCACGGCGTATCGAAAAAATCGTTTGACGGCCGCGGAAACTACACACTCGGCATTAAAGAGCAACTGATCTTCCCTGAAATTGATTACGACAAAGTCAGCAAAGTGCGCGGGATGGACATCGTCATTGTCACCACTGCGAACACGGACGAAGAATCACGTGAACTGTTAGGCCTGCTCGGAATGCCATTCCAAAAATAAAGCGGACGCTAAAAAGGGAGGCGAAAACGTGGCTAAAAAATCAATGATTGCGAAACAAAAACGTGAACCGAAGTATAAAGTTCAGGCTTATACGCGGTGCGAACGATGCGGCCGGCCGCATTCCGTCATTCGTAAATTTAAACTTTGCCGTATTTGTTTCCGCGAACTTGCATATAAAGGTCAAATTCCTGGCGTGAAAAAAGCCAGCTGGTAAAACCCGAATTTGGGAAGGAGGTAAAAGAAATGGTCATGACTGATCCGATTGCAGATTTGCTTACGCGTATCCGTAATGCAAATACAGTGCGTCATGAAAAATTGGAAGTCCCGGCTTCCAAGATTAAGAGAGAGATCGCCGAGATTTTAAAACGTGAAGGTTTCGTGCGTGATGTTGAATATATCGAGGATAACAAACAAGGGATTATCCGGATCTTCCTGAAATACGGCGCAAACAACGAACGCGTCATTACAGGGATCAAGCGTATCAGCAAACCGGGCCTGCGCGTATACGCAAAAGCAGGTGAAGTGCCGAAAGTGCTGAACGGACTTGGCATCGCAATTGTTTCTACTTCTCAGGGCGTTTTAACCGACAAAGAAGCACGGAAAAACAATGTCGGCGGAGAAATTTTAGCATACGTTTGGTAATTATTTGACGTTGAACGGAGGTGTAAATTATGTCACGTATAGGAAAAAAACCGGTTGAAATTCCATCCGGCGTTACGGTAACCATTAACGGAGATACAGTTACGGTTAAAGGGCCTAAAGGTGAGCTGACCCGCAGCTTCAACCCTGATATTAACATTACCGTAGAAGACAATATCATTCACGTAACACGCCCTTCAGACAGCAAAAACCACCGCGCTTTGCACGGAACGACCCGCGCACTGCTCGCAAACATGGTGGACGGCGTGTCGAAAGGCTTCGAAAAATCTTTGGAACTGGTCGGGGTTGGATACCGCGCCCAAAAACAAGGCAAAAAACTCGTATTGAACGTCGGCTACTCCCATCCTGTTGAATTTGAACCGGAAGAAGGCCTGGAAGTCGAAGTGCCTTCCAATACAAAAATTGTCGTAAAAGGCGTAAGCAAAGAACGCGTCGGCGCATTTGCCGCCAACATTCGCGATGTCCGTCCGCCTGAACCTTATAAAGGCAAAGGGATTCGTTACGAAGGCGAATATGTACGCAGAAAAGAAGGTAAAACCGGTAAATAATGCCGCCTAGGATGAGAAAGGAGTGAATTCGATGATCACGAAGCCGGATAAAAATCAAGTACGCAAAAAAAGGCATGCACGCGTCCGCGCAAAATTAAGCGGAACGGCTGAACGTCCGCGCCTGAATATCTATCGTTCCAACAAAAATATTTATGCCCAATTGATTGATGATGCAAATGGCGTCACACTGGCCAGCGCTTCCACGCTCGATAAAGAGTTGAGCCTTGAGTCAACCGGCAATGCGGAAGCTGCACAAAAGGTGGGCGAATTGATTGCAAAGCGCGCAATGGAAAAAGGCATCAAAGAAGTTGTTTTCGACCGCGGCGGATACCTCTATCATGGCCGTGTCAAAGCGCTTGCCGATGCAGCCCGTGAGAACGGATTACAATTTTAATCAAAAAGGAGGGGAAATTTTACATGCTACGTATTGACCCAAACAAACTTGAGTTAGAAGAACGTGTTGTTACGATTAACCGCGTTGCCAAAGTGGTAAAAGGGGGACGCCGTTTCCGCTTTTCCGCACTTGTCGTTGTTGGCGACCGGAACGGACATGTCGGATTTGGAACCGGCAAAGCGCAGGAAGTGCCGGATGCGATCCGCAAAGCTGTTGAAGATGCGAAGAAAAATCTTGTTGAGGTACCGATTTCGGGCACAACGATTCCGCACGAAGTTGTCGGCCACTTCGGTGCAGGCAAAATCTTGCTGAAACCGGGTTCCCCTGGTACCGGTGTTATCGCCGGCGGCCCTGTCCGTGCGATCCTTGAACTTGCGGGTATTGCGGATATTACGTCCAAGTCGCTTGGTTCAAACACACCGATTAACATGATCCGTGCTACAATGGACGGCATTAAACAATTGAAGCGTGCGGATGAAGTTGCGAAACTGCGCAATAAATCTGTCGAAGAATTATTAGGTTAAGGAGGGAACGCTCATGGCAAAATTGAAAATCACCCTCACCCGCAGTGTCATCGGCCGCCCGCAGGATCAGCGCGAAACGGTAAAAGCGCTCGGCCTGCGCAAAGTCAACCAGACTGTTGAGAAAGAAGACAATGCTGCAATTCGCGGCATGATCAATAAAGTGTCCCATCTTGTTTCCGTATCGGAACAATAATTTTCGATTTTAAGATAAGGAGGTGCAACCATGAAACTTCATGAATTAAAACCTGCAGAAGGATCCCGTAAAAAACGCAACCGTGTCGGTCGTGGTATTGGTTCCGGCAACGGAAAAACAGCCGGCAAAGGGCACAAAGGTCAAAACGCTCGTTCCGGCGGCGGTGTACGCCTCGGTTTTGAAGGCGGTCAAACCCCGTTGTTCCGCCGTTTGCCAAAACGTGGTTTTACGAACATTAACCGTAAAGAGTATGCCATTGTGAACCTTGACGTTTTAAACCGTTTTGAAGACGGCACGGAAGTAACGCCTGCCCTTTTATTGGAAACAGGTGTCATCAGCAAGGAAAAATCGGGTGTAAAAGTGCTTGCAAACGGCAAACTTGAGAAAAAATTGACCGTAAAAGCACATAAATTCTCCTCTGCTGCCAAAGAAGCCATAGAAGCTGCCGGCGGTACAGCCGAGGTGATTTAATGTTCAAGACAATCGCCAATTTTATGCGTGTGGGTGAGATAAGAAATAAAATTATTTTCACCCTCCTCATGCTGGTCGTATTCCGCATAGGAGCCTTTATTCCTGTTCCTTATGTGGATGCTTCCGTTTTGGATGCCTCCACCCAAAACGGTTTAGTTGGTTTTCTAAACACTTTTGGGGGCGGTGCGCTGAAGAACTTTTCCATTTTTGCAATGGGCATTATGCCATATATCACATCTTCCATTATCGTGCAGCTTTTGCAAATGGATGTTGTGCCGAAGTTTGCCGAGTGGGCAAAACAGGGTGAAGTGGGGCGTCGTAAGCTGAATGAGTTTACACGCTATTTTACGGTTATCCTGGCTTTGATTGAAGGCTTCGGCATGTCATATGGCTTTAATAATTTGGCGCAAGGGGCACTGATTACGAAGTCCGGTTTCTGGACGTATTTGATCATCGCACTTACGCTGACAGCCGGCACCACATTTTTAATGTGGCTTGGCGAACAAATTACGGCCAAAGGTGTAGGAAACGGGATTTCCATTTTGATTATGGCCGGCATTATTGCCGGGATTCCGACAGCCATCAACCAGATTTACGCGCAGCAAATTGAAAATGCCGGTTCCCAGCTGTTTTTGAAGATTGTTTTGCTGGCTTTTCTTGCATTGATTATTCTGGCCATTGTGGTCGGAGTCATCTATTTCCAGCAGGCATCGAGAAAGATACCGGTCCAGTATGCCCAGCACATTTCCGGCAGGGCAACAACCGGCAGGCAGTCAACGCATTTGCCTTTAAAGGTCAATGCTGCCGGGGTCATTCCGGTTATCTTTGCGATTTCGTTCATTATTGCGCCGCAGACGATCGCTTCGTTTTTCGGTTCCAGCAGTGTGGCAAGCACCATCCAGTATATTTTTGATTATACAAAACCGGTCGGAGCTTTGATTTATGTGGCGTTGATTATCGCTTTCTCGTACTTTTACGCATTCGTACAAGTCAATCCGGAGCAGCTTGCCGACAATTTAAAGAAACAAGGCGGCTATATTCCGGGGATCCGCCCGGGCAAAAACACACAGCAATATGTCACTTCGGTTTTATACCGGCTGACATTTGTCGGTTCGATCTTTCTTGCTGTGATTGCCATTCTGCCTGTCATTTTCACGAATGTCATCGGGCTCCCGGCTTCCGCCAGAATCGGCGGCACAAGCCTGCTCGTTGTGATCGGGGTTGCGCTTGAAACGATGCTGCAACTGGAAGCACAGCTTGTTAAACGCCATTACAGAGGCTTTATCAAATAAAAATGGTTTCGTTTTTTTGAGACCATGTCAGGAATAAGGGGGCTGTACGATGAATCTAGTGTTAATGGGCCTTCCCGGAGCCGGTAAAGGGACTCAAGCCGAAAAAATCATTGATAAGTATGCCATTCCTCACATTTCCACCGGAGACATGTTCCGGGCGGCAATAAAGGAAGAAACGGAGCTGGGGCTTAAAGCCAAGTTCTTTATGGACAAAGGCGAACTGGTCCCTGACGAAGTAACGATCGGGATCGTGCGCGAACGGTTAAGCAAGGATGACTGCAAAAATGGCTTCCTGCTTGACGGTTTCCCGCGGACGGTTGCCCAGGCAGAAGCTTTGGAAAATATTTTAAGCAGCCTTGGCAAACAGCTTGACTATGTCATCAATATTGAGGTGGACCGGGAGATTCTGACAGAGCGGCTGACCGGCCGGAGAATCTGTGAACATTGCGGTGCGACTTACCATCTCGTGTTTAATCCGCCAAAAACGGAGGGCGTTTGCGACAAATGCGGCGGCCCGCTGTACCAACGGGCGGACGACAACGCAGAAACTGTCGGGAACCGGCTCGATGTCAATATGAAACAAACCCGGCCGCTACTGGACTTTTATGAGGAAAAAGGCTATTTGCGGAATGTAAACGGCCAGCAGGATATTCATCAAGTTTTTGCGGATATCGATCAATTGCTGAGCCAACTGGGTTAAACGTGAACGACTTGGTGAATTCATGAGAGCCGCAATCACGTTGGATGGAAACCACCTTTGGAAGTTTTAACCGGCCGGCTTTTCGGCCATGTCCTGACGGTAAAAAACTTTTCAAGTTTGATGCAATTTCCGCTTAAAAAGGTTATAATGGTTTTCGTGGCATTTTCACCGCTGGATATTTCACGGGTGAAATGACGGCTCTGTTTTATTGGCGATTTGCTTCATCCGTTAACTTGTAATCAATAGATGAGGAAGGCGGCTTCCGTTGTCAGGATTGCCAGTAAGCGTCATTCGAACGTCTCTCATGCAATTCAATTCTGTGCAAATGGCTTTCGTTCGTTCACATGTATGCCGGACATGGGATTGGTCAAGACTGACATGAAAGAACCATGTAACCTTGGGAACGTTTATCAGCTCTTGCCGGCCCCTCGGATCAGCCGGTTTACGTGAATATGCAGCAGGCCGACCGCTTCCTGAAGAGGGAGTTTTGGCGAGCCTGATCGTTTTAAGGTTTTGGAAAAGTATCATTGCCAGGTCCTAAATGTTAGGAGGAGGGAGAAAAGTTCGATGGCGAAAGATGACGTTATTGAAGTTGAGGGCATTGTGAGCGAAACTTTGCCGAATGCCATGTTTAAGGTAGAATTAGAAAATGGTCACACTGTTCTTGCACATGTGTCGGGAAAAATCCGGATGAACTTTATCCGCATTTTGCCGGGTGATAAAGTAACAGTTGAACTGTCTCCGTATGATTTGACCCGCGGTAGAATTACGTACCGCTTTAAATAATGTAGATACACGGCTTTTTCGGTGAAACGGAAAGTCTGCCTGGGGAATCTGTTTGGAAAAAAGGTACCGGGCTTGTACTCCGTATATTAAGGAGGGTAAACCATGAAAGTTAGACCATCTGTGAAGCCGATCTGCGAAAAATGCAAGGTTATCCGCAGAAAAGGCAAAGTAATGGTAATCTGTGAAAATCCGAAACACAAACAAAAACAAGGATAAATTTGAAGGAGGTGCACCTGTATGGCTCGTATTGCCGGTGTTGACATTCCACGTGATAAACGTGTTGTTATTTCTTTAACATACATTTACGGAATTGGTAAATCAACTGCACAAAAAATTCTTGCTGAGGCCGGAATTTCTGAAGATACACGCGTCCGCGACTTAACAGAGGATGAAGTAAACAAAATTCGTGACATCGTGGACAGGCTGAAAGTAGAAGGAGACCTTCGCCGTGAAGTTTCTCTGAACATTAAACGCCTGATGGAAATCGGATCTTACAGAGGTCTCCGCCACCGCCGCGGTCTTCCTGTTCGCGGGCAAAACACAAAAAACAATGCCCGTACACGCAAAGGCCCGCGTAAAACGGTTGCCGGTAAGAAGAAATAATAAGCAAAGGAGGTTGTTCATATGGCACGCAGAACAAATACGCGTAAACGCCGCGTAAGAAAGAATATTGAATCAGGAGTCGCTCATATTCGTTCCACTTTTAACAATACAATCGTTACGATCACGGATGTGCATGGGAATGCTGTTGCATGGTCCAGTGCCGGTGCGCTCGGTTTCAAAGGTTCCCGTAAATCAACGCCGTTTGCTGCACAAATGGCTGCTGAAACAGCCGCGAAAGCATCGATGGAACATGGGATGAAGTCTTTGGAAGTAACTGTAAAAGGACCTGGTGCAGGCCGTGAAGCCGCCATCCGTGCCCTGCAGGCTGCCGGGCTTGAAGTTACAGCCATTAAAGACGTAACACCTGTGCCGCATAATGGTTGCCGCCCGCCAAAACGTCGCCGTGTCTGATTTTTTTTGTATAGATTTTGTATCCTTGTCAATAATGGGATATGATGCATAATCTGCAAAAAAAATGATTTGAATGATCCAGTTGTTATGCATAATAGGGAATTTTGCATGGGGAATTTCGAATAGGGCTCTTTCTGGGGTGCTATACGGGGTTTCGACGTTTTGAAGGAGGGTTAATTTGAATGATCGAAATTGAAAAGCCAAAAATTGAAACGGTTGAGGTCAGCGATGACGCTACTTATGGCAAGTTCGTCATAGAACCGCTTGAGCGTGGATATGGTACTACTTTGGGTAACTCCTTACGTCGTATCCTATTATCCTCACTCCCGGGTGCCGCTGTCACTTCCATCCAAATCGATGGCGTGATGCACGAATTCTCGACAGTTGAAGGCGTTGTTGAAGATGTGACCAGCATTATTTTGAACCTCAAAAAGCTGGCATTAAAAATCTATTCCGATGAGGAAAAAACGCTTGAGATTGATGTTCAGGGAGAAGGCGCTGTGACAGCAGCCGATATTACGCATGACAGCGATGTGGAGATTTTAAATCCGGATCTCTATATTGCGACGGTTGCCGAAAACGGGCATTTGCGTATGCGCATGACCGCCAACCAAGGCCGCGGCTATGTTCCTGCTGATCAAAATAAGCGGGAAGACCATCCAATTGGTGTCATTCCAATAGATTCTATTTATACCCCGGTTCAACGCGTGAACTACCAGGTCGAAAATACCCGGGTAGGGCAAATCAGCAATTATGATAAGCTCTCACTGGATGTCACGACTGACGGGAGCATCGGCCCGAAAGAAGCAATTGCTTTGGGCGCCAAAATTTTAACCGAGCATTTGAACATCTTCGTCGGACTGACAGATGAAGCACAAAATGCGGAAATTATGGTGGAAAAAGAAGAAGACCAGAAAGAAAAAGTGCTTGAAATGACAATTGAGGAACTTGATCTTTCAGTCCGTTCTTATAACTGCCTGAAACGTGCCGGCATTAATACCGTTCAGGAACTGGCCAATAAAACGGAAGAAGATATGATGAAAGTCCGGAATCTTGGCCGCAAGTCCCTTGAAGAAGTCAAAGCAAAGCTCGAAGATTTGGGCTTGGGTTTGCGTAAAGACGACTGAGCCGGTTAGAAGGCAAAGCGATTAATCCAACATAAGGGAGGGAACTTCATGCCTTACAGAAAGTTAGGACGCACAAGCGCCCAACGTAAAGCATTACTGCGCGATTTGGCAACAGACCTTATCATTAATGAACGTATCGAAACAACTGAAGCACGCGCAAAAGAATTACGCTCGGTTGTTGAAAAATTAGTTACGCTTGGAAAACGCGGTGATCTTCATGCCCGTCGCCAGGCCGCTGCATTTGTACGCCATGAAACAGCTGACGAAGAAACAAAACAGGATGCTGTTCAAAAATTATTCTCGGTCATTGCAGAACGTTACGCGGATCGCCGGGGCGGCTACACCCGCATCTTGAAAGTAGGCCCGCGCCGCGGAGATGGTGCACCGGTTGCCATTATTGAATTCGTTGAAAAAGAAAAGCAAGATCAGAATCAAGAGCAAGATCAAGAGCAAGTAAACGAATGATTTTCTTGAGGGCTGGACAGTTGAAAGGATCTTAACTGCTTCTTTGCCCTTTTTCTATCTTTTTTCGGTTTGTAATCGCAGACTTTGCAGCGCTGGGATGGTCTGTACTTGCGAAACCCTTTCGTTTATGTGTGATGCAATAAACTGTGAGTGTTACGATGGGCGCATTTTGTGCCCGTCTAGCTCTTGCACCCCTTTTTATTTCTGTGCGCCGGATTGTTAACGTCTACACTGAAGAGGGGTGCAGGCTTTTTTATTATGGGGATATTTTACCCGCCAAACTGCACGACAATACGGTAAAATATAAATACAAGCAAACGGGCGAAACATTGGTTATCATCGTTCGGAAGAGAAGCCGTTTGTAAACGGGCTGTTGCTGACGCGTGGCGAGGCGCATAAAGGCTGGGTAAACACCCAAGCAACTTTGCGGTGCCGCCATCAGGATGGAAATGAAGTTGAAGAGAATAGCGAAGGATTGCTTAGCATGTTTTAACCGTGCTAAAAAGCAGGTTACAGAGGAGGAATCCGGCATTGGCAGACAGCACGAACGTGATCATTGACATCGACCAGGTTTCCTTCCGTTACCCGGAACAGGAAACGTATGCACTAACAAATATTTCTTTTCAAGTTTATAAAGGCGAGTGGCTGGCCATTGTCGGGCATAACGGATCCGGAAAGTCTACGCTGGCGAGGCTCTTAAACGGCTTGCAGTTTCCCGGAAAGGGCACGATAACGGTTTCCGGCCTCAAGTTGTCGGATGAAAATGTCTGGGAGATCAGAAGGCGCGTCGGCATGGTGTTTCAAAATCCCGACAACCAGTTTGTCGGTACAACCGTTCAGGATGATGTCGCATTCGGGCTGGAAAATCACGGTGTGCCGCGTGAGGAAATGGTGAAACGCGTCCATGATGCCTTAAAGCGGGTGCGGATGTCGGACTTTCTGGACCGCGAACCGCACCATTTATCAGGCGGGCAAAAACAACGGGTGGCGATCGCCGGGATCATCGCGCTAAAGCCGGAAGTGATCATTTTGGATGAAGCCACGTCCATGCTCGATCCGGTCGGCCGCAAAGAAGTGCTGGAGACGATTCGACAGCTGAAACAAGAAGCAGGGCTGACCGTCATTTCGATTACCCATGATCTTGAAGAAGCTGCCCAGGCGGAACGGATGATCGTGATGAACCGCGGCGAGGTCTACCGGGAAGGCACACCGCGTGACATTTTTCAAATGGATGAGACATTGACTGCGCTTGGCCTTGATATTCCGTTCCCGGTCAAAATGGCAAAAGCGCTAAAAGCAAGGGGCTTGGACTTACCGGAAATTTATTTAACAGATGAAGAATTGGTGGATGCACTATGGACATTGCATTTGAACAAGTAGAATACCGGTATCAGCCGAATACGCCGTTTGAAAGGCTTGCACTCTATGACATTTCCCTCGCCATCCCGTCCGGCCGCTATATCGCCGTGATCGGGCATACCGGCTCAGGTAAATCGACGCTGCTGCAGCATTTGAATGCCCTGCTTCAGCCGACAAAAGGAAAAGTAACAATCGGCAGCCGGGTGATTGAAGCCGGAAAAAAGGAAAAAAACTTGAAGGCGATCCGGCAAAAAGTCGGGATTGTGTTCCAGTTTCCTGAACACCAGCTGTTTGAAGAAACGGTGGAAAAAGACATCTGTTTCGGCCCGAAGAATTTCGGCGTTCCGGAAAAAGAAGCGAAACAGCGGGCGAGGGAGCTCATCCGGCTTGTCGGGCTTTCAGAAGAGATTCTTGCAAAATCGCCGTTTGACCTGTCAGGCGGGCAAATGCGGCGAGTTGCCATCGCTGGTGTGCTTGCGATGGAACCGGACGTGCTTGTGCTGGACGAGCCGACTGCCGGGCTTGATCCGCGCGGGCGCCACGAGATGATGGGCATGTTTTACGAATTGCACCAGAAGAAGCATTTAACGACTGTGCTTGTTACCCACAGCATGGAAGATGCCGCCCTATATGCCGATGAACTCGTCATTTTGCATCAGGGGAAATTGATGAAAAAAGGCGCACCCCGTGACATCTTTTCCGATCCTGGATTGCTTGAAAAATGGGGATTAAGCGTGCCGGAGATTGTCCGCTTCCAGACGATGCTCGAGGAAAAAACCGGTATGAAGTTCAATAAGACATGCCTGACAGTGGAAGAACTTGCGGAAGCATTGCAATCGGTTTTGAAACGGGGTGGGCGCGTATGATGGAAAAAATGATTTTCGGGCGCTATATTCCGGGCGATTCCGTCATTCACCGGATGGATCCACGTTCAAAATTGATTTTTGTATTTGTCTTTATTTGTATTGTATTTTTGGCCAATAATGCGGTCACCTACGGGATTCTGGTAATCTTTACCTTGCTTGTGATGCTGGTTTCAAGAGTTCCTGTCCGCTTTTTTATTAAAGGGTTATTGCCGATTTTATGGCTGGTCATTTTTACTTTTTTTCTGCAGCTATTTTTCAATCGCGAGGGCAGCCTTGTTTTCCATTATGCATTTATTCATATTTATAGTGAAGGGATCCGGCAGGGTGTGTTTATTTCGCTCAGGTTTATGCTGCTGATCTTTTTAACATCGCTTTTGACGCTGACGACAACGCCGATTTCGCTGACAGACGGGATTGAAATGCTGCTTGCGCCGCTCCGGAAAGTAAAATTTCCGGTCCATGAACTGGCATTAATGATGTCCATTTCCCTGCGGTTTATTCCGACATTAATGGACGAGACGGAAAAAATCATGAAGGCGCAGATGGCCCGGGGTGTCGATTTTTCCGGCGGGAGTATAAAAGACCGGGTGAAAGCCATTATTCCTCTATTAATTCCGCTGTTTGTCAGTTCGTTCAAACGTGCGGAAGAGCTGGCAACGGCAATGGAGGCCCGGGGTTACCAGGGCGGGGAGGGGCGGACGAAATACCGCCTGCTCGTCTGGCGTACGGCTGATACGCTGTCCATTTGTGCGCTGGCCGTCGTTATTGTCCTGCTCGTGCTGTTCCGTGACGGGGGGATTTTATGAAGCGCGTAAAATGTACGGTCAGTTACGATGGTTCCCGATTCGCGGGGTACCAGGTCCAGCCGGGGCAGCGGACGGTCCAGCAGGAAATTGAAAAGGCGCTGGCCACTCTTCATAAAGGCCGCCACGTGAAAACGGCGGCTTCCGGAAGGACGGATGCCGGCGTGCACGCGATGGGGCAGGTGATCCATTTCGATACGGATCTTTCTATTCCGGAAACAAGCTGGCCGGCCGCTTTAAACAGCCTGCTTCCAGGCGATATTTCGGTCTCGAAAGCGGCATATGCGGACCCTGCTTTTCACGCCCGCTACTCGGTAAAAGAGAAGGAATACCGCTACCGGATCTATTTTTCTCATGTCCGCAGTCCGTTTAAGCACCGTTACGCGTTAAGGGTCTGGTATTCGCTTGATATCGAGGCGATGGAAGCAGCAGCTGAGACCGTGCTCGGCACCCATGATTTTACGAGTTTTTGTTCAGCGAAAACAGAGGTGGAAGACAAGATTCGTACGTTAAAAGAGATTCGGTTTTTGCAGCAGGACGATGAATTGGTGATCTGTTTTAAAGGAAACGGTTTTTTATACAATATGGTACGGATCTTAACCGGCACTTTGCTTGAAATCGGAAGTGGCAAACGCGAAGTCAGTGAAATGCACGAAATCCTTGAAAAACGGAACCGGATTTATGCGGGCAAAACCGCGGCGCCAGAAGGGTTGTATTTATGGAAAGTATCTTATTGACGGAGCATGAATCCGCATGATAAAAAGAAGATAAAAACAACCGGGCCAGGCGTAACATTCGCTTGACATTCTTGCCCCAAAACGATAATATAACCTATGGTATTGTTTTTTTAACTCCACGATAAGCCCCGGAAACTTATTGTGATAATGACAATAGATCATGACTGTGTTTTTGTGAATATTTTTTAGGAGGGTAACTCATGCGTACGACTTATATGGCAAAAGCAAACGACGTTGAACGTAAATGGTACGTAGTGGATGCTGAAGGCAAGACCCTTGGGCGCCTCGCTTCTGAAGTGGCATCCATTTTACGCGGCAAACATAAACCAACTTTCACACCGCACGTGGATACGGGCGATCATGTGATCATCCTGAATGCTTCTAAAGTAGAATTGACAGGCAAAAAAATGGAAGACAAAATTTACTACCGCCACAGCCAGTTTGCAGGCGGTTTGAAACAACGTACAGCAGGCGAAATGCGAACGAAATATCCGGAAAAAATGCTGGAACTGGCTATTAAAGGCATGCTTCCGAAAGGTTCTCTTGGACGCCAAATGTTTAAAAAATTACATGTGTATGCTGGTACAGAGCATCCGCATGAAGCACAAAAACCGGAAGTTTACGAACTTCGCGGATAATTTTAAAAGGAGGGCATTATTTTGGCACAAGTACAATACGCCGGAACTGGACGCCGCAAAAGTTCTGTTGCACGTGTCCGCTTAGTTCCTGGAAATGGCAATATTACGGTGAACGGGCGTGATGTAAAAGATTACATTCCGTTCGAAGCTTTAGTTGAAGTGATTAAACAACCATTGAATATAACAGAAACAAACGGCAGCTACGATGTTCTCGTAAACGTAAGAGGCGGCGGTTTCACAGGCCAAGCTGGCGCAATCCGCCACGGTATTGCCCGCGCATTGCTGCAGGCTGATCCTGAATACCGTGCAGTGTTAAAACGCGCAGGCCTTCTGACACGTGACGCCCGTATGAAAGAACGGAAGAAATACGGTCTCAAAGGCGCTCGTCGTGCACCTCAGTTCTCGAAACGTTAAATTATTGGCACTTCAAAGGCTCTCTTCACTTATGTGGGGAGGGTCTTTTTTATGTCCAAAAAAACCCGTGACCACATGTGACGCAGCAAATGCAAAAAGACTGTTATAACAATAAACTTCCGTACCGAAAAGATTCGAGAGGAGATAGTTCATATCTTAGATATTCAAGCAATACTGGGACAAGTTGCTCCTTGTAGATTGAAAAGGGTGATCCGGCATAATTTACCGGATTGCAACGTATGAATATATTAGTTTGAAGTTTATTTGTGAAGGGTGATCACATGGATGAAGCAACAAACGACAGGAAGAAAGTGAGCGTGAATAGAAAGGATGAGCAACTAGAACAGTTCCGTGTTAACAATGTAGGTAAGAAACTTACAACCAATGAGTCAGTAAAGATTTCAAATGATGAACAGACTTTAAAAGCTGGAGTCCGCGGCCCTACATTAATGGAGACTTTTATTTTTTTGAAAAACAGATGCATTTTGACCATGAACGGATACCGGAAAGAGTTGTTCAAGCAAGAGGTTTCGGGGCACATGGAGAATTTGAATTGTATAGATCAATGAAACAATATACAAAAGCTTGCTTTCTACAGAAACCCGGGGAAAAGACACCCGTATTTGTTAGGTTTTCCAACATGCAAGGAAATAAAGGCTCAAGTGATACGACATTGGGTCCACGCGGCTTTTCAACCAAGTTTTATACAAGGGAAGGGAATTACGATTTATTAGCGCTCTCATTCCCTGTATTCATTCTTAACGATGCCTTTAAGTTAGCGGATGCGATACATGCGCTTAATCCGGAGCCACATAATGATATCCCACAAGCCTCACCCGCTCATGATCATTTTTGGGATTTTGTTGCGAATAATCAATCTTCTGCTCATTTCATTATGTGGGCAATGTCTGATCGAACCGCTCCCAGAAGTTGGCGAATGATGCAAGGGTTCAGTATTAATACCTTTCGATTTGTAAACGATGATGGAAAAGCTACTTTTGTAAGATTTCATTGGAAGCCTGTCCTTGGCGTTCATTCATTACTAATCGATGAAGCGCAAATTATTGGTGGGGTGGACCCCGACTTCCATCGAAGAGACCTGTGGGAGTCCATTGAGCTTGGAGCTTACCCTGTATTTGAATTAGGTGTACAAATGATTGATGAGGATGATGAATTTAAGTATGGTTTCGATATTTTAGACCCTACCAAATTATGGCCGGAAGAAATGGTTCCCGTAGAAATTATCGGGAAAATGACATTAAATAAAAATGTTGATAATTTCTTTGCGGAGGTAGAACAGGTAGCGTTTAATCCAGCAAATGTGATCCCAGGAATAGATTTTTCCAATGATCCGGTTTTACAAGGCAGATTATTTGCTTATCGGGATACACATATGCACCGACTTGGCGGGCCAAACTTCAATGAAATACCGATCAATCGTCCCATCTGCCCGGTTCACAATAACCAGCAAGGCGGGTATATGCAACAAAAAATCAATGTTGGAAAAATAAACTATCATAAAAATTCCTTAGCGCATAATACTCCTGCCACTTCCAGTCCGGCAGAAGGAGGTTATGTGCATTACAAGGAGAAGGTAGAGGGGCACAAGATTAAAGCGGAAAGTAAATCGTTTAAAGATTACTTTTCGCAGGCCAGACTGGTTTGGAATAGTATGTCGTCTGTTGAGAAGCATATTACACAAGCATTTTGCTTTCAGCTCGGAAACGTGAAAAGCCAATCAGTTCGCCAGCAAGGCGTTGATATGTTTGCCAATGTTGATGAAGGTTTGGCAACCACTATTGCTGAATATGTTGGTGTGAATCGTCCGAGCGGGGTGCAAGTTCCAGTTACAGCAAGTTCCCCGGCTCTTAGCATGATGAATACGCCAAAATATCCATATTCGCTTAAAGTGGGCGTTCTGATCGGCAATCATTTTAATGGGAAAGAGGTAAAAACTGTCATTGGTCTTTTGCGGAAATATGGTGTTTTTATCGAATTTGTTGGCGAAAAGTTTGGAACGGTGACAGGGACAGATGGCACGAAATTCAAAGTGAATAAAACATTTCTAACAACAAATCCCAACCTGTTTGATTCACTCTATATCGTTGGCGGAAGTTCCGGAAATGAAACAAGGTTCAGTCAGGATATCATGCGTTTTGTAAGTGAAGCATACAAATATTATAAACCGATTGGTGTTGCAACAACTGCACATACTTATATTAAAGCAACAGAGAAGAATAACTTACTCGGGGTCGTTTTTGCCGCAAATAATCCTTACTTCGGTGAGGAGTTTGTCTCTGCTATCGCTCAGCAACGTTTTTGGAATAGAAAATAATATGGTTATTTATATGGGGGCACGCTCGTTCTAGCATCTCCTGAATAATAATTGAGCATATAAATATTTTGTAAAGATGATAAAATTGATAATCCTTCGACTACATTTTAAACATCAACGATAAAAAAACAGCAAAGCCGCCGTAAGCAGCGGCTTTGCCCTCTCTCCCGCCATTATGGCACCAGTTCTTTTATTTCCTTCCCGTCCACAAAGAAAGGCGCAGGCACGTTCATCATCCGGTAAAGCGTCGGGGCAATGTCGATTAAAGAAAGCCGGCGCGATACCTTTTTATGCGGAATGTCCTTTCCGTATGCAAGCAGAACCGGGCGCAGATCACTCCTTTCCGGGTTGCCACCGTGGTTTCTAAGTTCGGACGGGGCATGGAAAGAGGAAGAGATGTCCGAATCCATCATGTAACCTCTCGCTGCGACAAGCGTCACATCACCGGCATGCGGGTGGTGAAACCACTCACTTTTTTTGCTTTGCGCTTTGATCACGGACTCGTACGGCCGGGCCGGGTCATTTTTTACCGTATCATACAGGGACGATACCGTTTCTTTTGTAGTGGACCAGCTGCTATGCCCGTTTGTTATGCCTTGCCACCAGTCCGAAAGATAGAAACCCGCCAGTTTGGATTTTGAAGCAAGGATGCGCGGGTCGCGGACAGACGAAAAGATTTTTGCCACCTCCTGCTGCACATTCCCGTAATCTTGTTTAGAAACAATTCCGCCTTTCTTACTTCCTTTCAAATTGATGTAGACATGGGCCATCGTGCCAGAAGCAACTGCATACGATTTTGTCCGGTTCAAATCAATTTCTCCGTTTTTCTTTAAAACAAGCAGACCGTGTTTTTTAAGCTCGTAATTCGGAGAGAGCCCAGTGTGCATCGGTTCCATGCCATGGTCCGACACAACAAACAATTTGTCATTTTCCCCGAGTGACTGCAATGTTTTTCCAACTGTATGGTCGGCCAATTGATACGCCCAACGGATCCGGGCCGCATATGTTTTTGCTTTTTTATCGGAATAGCCGGGCTGGCGCGGGTCTGTTAACAAATATGCATGTTCTTCATGGTCGATTTGCGGCTCATAAAACATGAGCAGATCCGGTTTATAGCGATCCTTAATGAATAAGGAGACATTTTGCACCCATTGGGCAAAGCGGGTGGAGATGTCTTCATATTCTGTCCGGGTAATCCAGCCTTTTTTGAAGGCGTCCAAGTCTTCATCCACAGGGAAAAATCCGAACAGGCTGTTTATCGTTTTGGCAAAATCCCCCGGTCCCTTGATTGCGGCAGATGTGACCGCTGTCCGGTACATTTCCGCTTTCGACAGGGTGCGGTCGGTTTTTTTCATCTTGAACCAGAAGCCGGCCGGTTGATGATTTTCATTTAACGTGAAACTGCCCCATTGATTGACACCCACTCGCGCATCTTTATCTTCAATCGTTTTGTTGTCCGAAAAATAGAAAAGGTCATACGCATCATGGTGAAGAGCGGCAGCCAAAACATGAATGGTCCGGTTCTTTGCTCCCTTAAGTTTTAACCGGTAAACGGCTTCTTTTAGCGGTTTCCGGCTTTTCGGGGCATTGTTCCATCCTTTGGCGGGACGGAATGTAAGATGGACAAGGTCACTTTTTGCAAAAGTATCCTTGTAATAGATGGCGTAATCGGCATGCGCCTTTGAAACTTCCGGGTTGGAGCCGGGAAAGCAGATCGTCGCCGTCACTTTTCCGTGTTTCCGTCCTTCAGACCAGATGGCCGGGACGTCCAGTGCAGACCAGAAGGCGTCCTCTGTTTCCGTCAGTTTAAAATTTTTATTGTGAAATGCGTTGCTGACCAGGCCGGTTTTCTCCGGTTTGGCCCCTGTTGCAATGGAAGCATGGGAGGCGGCGGTGAGGGACGGATAAACCGCTGTAATGTCTTTGGCATCAAATCCATGCTTCATAATTTTGTTTAAATGCGGCAGTTCCTTTTTATGTTCGTGGACATAATCGTTTTTCATGCCGTCAAAAGACACGACAACAATGGTCCCTTTTTCAGATGCAGCCAGGGGTCGGCCCGGAACAAGCGCACAAAGGAGGGCGGCCGGCAGGATGTACTGAAGCAAACGGCTGAATCGTTTCATGGACCTTCCTTCCTTCCTTATATGTACTGTCAGCATTCTATTTTCCCTTGATGGCTGCAGGTAAACAAAGCGCGGAAACAGGGAAGCTAAGGCACTGGCTAACTTGTTCATCATTTTTTAAGCATCTTCATAATGGAATTGCGATCTCCGCCAGCGGCAACTTAGGACCCATTCTCCATCCGAACTTACGGATTAAAGCGGATCATTTTTTCACACGAAGAACGGTTTGATCATACACTTGATTGTCACTTTAAATTGCCGGCACCTTTCATTTGCCATAGCTGGAAGACGAAACGAAGCTGAGGCAGAAAATCAATCTTTTCTTCCCCCGGCACTGCAAACAAGCCTTGACGATTTGATGCAGCGTGTAGACATCACGGAGATACTTGCTTGCCCTTGAAGGAAGTCTTTCAGTCCAGGGCATATCATGAGCGGTCGAGAAGCTATACCAGGATTATTTAAATGATTACGGCGAGCTGTACCGTGATCCGCCAAGATCTGCAAAAAAATAAATGCAAAAATAATCTGTTTAATGCTAAAATAAATATTACGGAAGTATTCCAATTGTTTTTATAGGAAAAATGCAAACGAGTGGAGGAAATTGGAACATGGCTTTTTCAACGAGCATCCCGCACGGCGGTATATTGGTAAACCGGGAAAACCACAGTGCGGAAGCTTTAAAACAGGCAGAACAATTACCGGCATTAACCGTTTCCGACTGGAGCATCTCCGACCTGGAACTGATCGGTATCGGCGGCTTCAGCCCGCTGACCGGGTTTATGGGGAAGCAGGATTATGAAACGGTTGTGGAAAATATGCGGCTTTCAAACGGCCTTATCTGGAGTATTCCGATCACGCTTCCCGTAACAGAAGAGGAAGCGGAAAGGTTTGAAACCGGCGAAACGCTCGCATTAAAAGGTGCAGACGGCGTGATCTACGGCACGCTCACACTGGAAGAAAAGTATACAGTGGACAAAGAACGGGAAGCAAGGCTCGTGTACGGGACAACCGACCCGGCGCACCCCGGCGTTAAACGCTTATATGAAAACGGGGATGTGTATCTTGCAGGGCCGGTTACGCTTTTAAACCGCCCGAATCATGACGAGTTTGCCGCTTATTATAAAGATCCGAAAGAAACAAGGGCATTGTTCGCATCCCTCGGCTGGAAAACGATTGTCGGCTTCCAGACGCGCAACCCGGTCCACCGCGCCCATGAATACATTCAGAAAAGCGCGCTTGAAATCGTTGACGGGCTGCTTTTAAACCCGCTTGTCGGCGAGACAAAAAGCGATGATATTCCGGCGGATATCCGGATGGAAAGTTACGAAGTGATTTTGAAACATTATTATCCAAAAGATCGTGTGCGCCTTGTTATTTACCCTGCCGCCATGCGCTATGCAGGCCCGCGGGAAGCAATCCTGCATGCGCTCGTCCGTAAAAATTACGGCTGCACCCATTTCATTGTCGGCCGGGACCATGCCGGTGTCGGCGATTATTATGGGACGTATGAAGCACAGGAACTGATCAGCACTGTGGAGCAGGAACTGGGCATCACCATTTTAAAATTTGAGCATGCGTTTTACTGCACGAAATGCGGCAATATGGCCACAACGAAAACCTGTCCGCACGGAAAAGAAGACCATATTCATTTGAGCGGGACAAAAGTGCGCGAAATGCTGCGCGTCGGCCAAAAACCGCCGAAAGAATTTTCCCGGCCGGAAGTGGCAGAAGTGCTGATCAAAGGGATGAAAGTGCACAATTAAACGTCCACAAATCACAAGGAGGGAACCGGCCGCATGGCGAAAGCAACCAATATCACATGGCATGAAACCAAAATTAAAAAGGAAGACCGCCGGAGGTTAAACGGGCACTCCAGCGCAGTCCTCTGGTTTACCGGGTTATCCGGTGCGGGGAAATCCACGCTGTCCGTCGCCGTTGAACAGGAACTCCACAGGCGGGGGATCCGCACGTATATCCTTGATGGCGATAATATCCGCCACGGGTTGAATAAAAATCTCGGGTTTTCCCCGGAAGACCGGAAAGAAAATATCCGCCGCATCGGAGAGGTGTCAAAACTGTTCGTGGATGCCGGCGTAATGGTGCTGACGGCGTTCATTTCACCGTACCGTGCTGACAGGGACATGGTGCGCGAACTGGTCGAAGACAATGAATTCGTAGAGATTTACGTGAATTGCCCGCTGGAAGCATGTGAACAGCGGGACCCGAAAGGCTTATACAAAAAAGCCCGCAATGGGGAAATACAAAATTTTACCGGTATAGATGCCCCTTATGAAGCCCCGGAACATCCGGAACTTGTCGTGGAAACCGACAAACAGCCGCTGGAACAGTCTGTCGGGCAGGTGATCCGCTTTTTGGAAGAAAAAGGGTACATCGAAAAGTAGCCGGTTTTATAAACGGCAAACGTGCAGCAGGTGCAAGACCTTGCTGCACGTTTTTCTACATAGGGATGTAAGATTATGCAACAAAATGCTGGAAATATGCAAAATCCTGTTTTCATCCGGAATTTTTTGTGCTATGGTATGGACGTTGTGATTTATTTTAACCAGATGCGTATGATAGATAAATGGAGATGAACATACGATGGCAACACAAAAATCCGGCCTGAAACGGCGTTTAAAGGCGCGGCATCTGACCATGATATCACTCGGCGGCTCGATCGGGACCGGGCTTTTTCTCGGAAGCGGCGCCGCGATTTACCAGGCGGGCCCGGGGGGAGCGCTGCTTGCCTATTTGGTTATCGGTGTGATGGTCTATTTTATTATGACAAGCCTCGGGGAACTGGCTTCATTTATGCCGACAAGCGGGGCATTCAGTACGTATGCAACCCGCTTTATTGATCCGGCGCTCGGTTTTGCGCTCGGCTGGAATTACTGGTACAGCTGGGCCATTTGTCTTGCAGCGGAACTGTCGGCATCGACGCTGGTCATGAAATTTTGGTTTCCGCACAGCCCCAGCTGGTTGTGGAGCGGCCTGTTTTTGCTCGTGATTTTTCTTTTGAACATTTTGTCCGTGAGAGGCTATGGCGAAGGAGAGTACTGGTTTTCCTTTGTCAAAGTGGCGACCATTATCCTTTTTATTGTTACCGGCTTTTTGATGATATTTGGCATATTGGGCGGGGCACCGGCCGGCTTTAAAAACTTTACAATCGGGGATGCGCCTTTCCACGGTGGTGCGCTTGCCGTGCTTGGCGTGTTCATTACAGCCGGATTTTCATTCCAGGGGACGGAAATTGTCGGCGTTGCAGCCGGGGAAAGCGAGAATCCGCGCAAAAACGTGCCGAAAGCAATCAAAAGCATTTTCTGGCGCATTTTGTTGTTTTATGTCCTTGCAATTCTTGTCATCGGGCTGATTATCCCTTATACGACAAAAAGTTTGCAAAGTACGGATGTAATGGTGAGCCCGTTTACGCTTGTCTTTAAAAAAGCGGGGCTTGCATTTGCTGCATCCCTGATGAATGCGGTCATTTTAACGGCTGTGCTGTCGGCGGGAAACTCGAGCCTGTATGCTTCCACAAGGATTTTGTATGCAATGGCCCATGAAGGCCAGGCGCCGAAGTTTTTCGGCAAACTGAACAAACGCGGTGTGCCGGTCGCAGCCCTTGTTGCCACGGCCATTGTCGGCGCGCTTGCATTTCTCGCATCCGCATTCGGGGACGGCGCCATTTATATCTGGCTGTTGAATGCAGCGGGCGTCACGGGCTTTATTTTCTGGCTCGGGATTGCCGCCAGCCATTACCGTTTCCGGAAAGCGTATCTCGCCCAGGGACGTTCACTTGACGATCTCCCTTACCATGCGAAATGGTACCCGTTCGGCCCGATTTTTGCGCTGATTGTCGGCGTGATCGTTATTCTTGCGCAGGATTATCAGGCATTCCTCGGCGGCCGTATCGACTGGATGAGCGCCATTGCCGCGTATCTCGGCATCCCGCTTTTTGCCATCATGTGGCTCGGCTACAAGCTCGTAAAGCGGACAAAAGTCATCCCGCTTGAGGCATGCCGGATTGATGACCGGGGATTTGACCAGGAGCCGGAGCATACTGAAAAAAAGGATGCGCGCTCCTGAGCGGTGTGTTGGCTTAAAGCGCGCGCCCATGTTGCGATATCGATTCCTTGTTTGGAAATCATTATAAAGTATCGACGCCTCTACGCCCGCGTACAATACCGGTAAGGAGTGGGTAGAGATGAATGAAGTCATTACCACCCTGTCTGCGAAAAGACGGGAGAGGCAAATGAAGGCGGAACGCAATTTGCTCCGCGAACTGCCGGTTGAAGTGCTGAAGAAAAGCTTCCAGTCCCATTTCGGTTCGTTCCGGATCAACGGGGGAGCGTGGATGGAGCAGGGGATCGAAGAAGGGTGTTACGATGTCGCCATTGAAGCCTATTTATTGGGCGGCCATTACAGCCGGTTCGGGTATTACGGCGAGCCGGCCGAGCAGGCAAAGAAACGGTGCGAAACCGAATTAAAGCATATTACAGATACTCTGTACAATTTTTGGCTTTATTGGACATTCGGCAATGATACGATGCAGGAGTCCATTTACTATACATGCGAGCAGTTTGCCGACTACTTTTGGTCTTACGGCTTTAAAAAAGGCGAACAAAGGCGGAAACTGCGGCTTCATTAGGGGATGCCCGTTTTGCGGCTCCCTTTTTTGCAGTTCTATTTTCCTCCCTTGTCCCATAACTTTTCAATAAGGACAGGGAGAGGGAGATTGTGATGAAACGGAAAATCAAAATTGCGGGGTTTCTGCTTGGTGTCACCCTTTTATTTTTACTTGTGCAGTTTGAGTTTTTCCAAAAAGATACGTGGCGCCCGTGGAATCTGCCGCTTTCCGGGAAAATCATCTATCTGGATCCGGGGCACGGGGGGCCGGACGGCGGGGCAACGGGAGATGAAGTGCTGGAAAAAGATGTTGCCTTAAGTGTGGCGGCCAAAATCAAAGACTATCTTCAGCAGCAGGGCGCGCTTGTTATTATGACGCGCGAAACGGATACAGACCTTGCTGATAACGAGACAAAGGGCTACAGCCGCCGCAAAGTGGAGGATTTAAGAAAAAGGCTTTCCCTGATCAACGAGTCGGAAGCGGACCTTTTTATCAGCATCCATCTGAACGCTATTCCGCAATCGCAGTGGCACGGCGCCCAGACTTTTTACGCCCCGACTATGATTGAAAATAAAAGGATCGCCACGTTTATCCAGGCGGAGCTGGTCCGGAATCTCGAAAATACAAACCGGGCTTCCAAAACATTGTCCAATGTGTATTTGCTGAAGCATGCGAAAAAACCGGGCTGCCTTGTGGAAATCGGGTTTTTGTCCAATCCCGGGGAGCGGGAGCAATTAAAATCCGATGCGTACCAGACAAAGGTGGCGGCATCCATTTATGAAGGGATTATGCGCTACTTTACAAAAGAAAAGGACTTAAAGAACTGACAAGCATCCGGAGCCGTTCCAGCGCAAAACACTGCCATTGTATGGTATACTGGAATCAAGCTGGAAACGACTTCATTTTAAGGATGGTGTAGAAAATGTTGACGGAACAACAGGTTTACGACGTGTTAAAAGGGTTTGAAGATCCTTTTTTACATAAAACGCTGGAAGAAACAAAAGGGATCCTCGAAATCAAAATCAAAGAAGAGATCCAGCATGTCAGTGTCAAAGTAGCGATTGCCAAAACTGGTACAAGCGAACAGCTGCAGCTGCAGATGGCCATTGTGAAAGCATTGAAGGGGATTGGCGCGAATACAGTCGGCATCCGTTTCGGCGAACTGCCGAAAGAAACGCTCGACCGGTTCCGCGATTTGTTGCAGGAAGACAACAAAAACCCGCTCGGCTCCGCCAAAACGGAATTTATCGCCATTGCAAGCGGCAAGGGCGGCGTTGGGAAATCGACCGTTTCCGTCAATTTGGCGGTTGCACTCGCCCGCCTTGGGAAAAAGGTCGGCCTGATTGATGCCGATATTTACGGATTCAGCGTGCCGGACATGATGGGCATTATGCAGCGTCCGGTTGTCCGCGGAGAAAGAATTATCCCGGTGGAACGGTTCGGGGTCAAGGTCATTTCGATGGGCTTTTTTGTAGAAGACAATGCGCCGGTGATCTGGCGCGGGCCGATGCTTGGCAAAATGCTGAACAATTTCTTCCATGAAGTGGAATGGGGCAACCTCGATTATTTGCTGCTTGACTTGCCGCCGGGCACCGGGGATGTGGCGCTCGATATCCATTCGATGCTGCCGCGCTGCAATGAGATTATCGTGACAACCCCGCATCCGACTGCGGCTTTCGTTGCGGCACGGGCCGGCGCGATGGCACTCCGGACGGAACACAATTTGCTCGGTGTCATTGAAAATATGGCTTATTTTGAAAGCAAGGTGACCGGCGAACGCGAGTATGTATTTGGTCGCGGCGGCGGGGAAAAACTTGCCGAAGAATTGCGGACCGAAGTGCTCGGTCAGCTCCCGCTTCAGCAGCCGGACTGGAATGAACATGATTTCGCGCCGTCCATCTATGCCGAAGACCACCGGCTCGGAAAAATTTATACGGAAATCGCACAAAAAATTGTGGACAAGCTGAAAAAATAAATGTGGAAAGCGGCGGAGCCAAATCCCGCCGCTACTTTTTGTCTTTCATCGTTTTCGCCGCTTTCAGCAGACTGTCTTCCATTTTCGCTTTAAAAGCCGGGTCATTAAACGTATCGATGACAACCTCCTGCATGGTTTTCCGCATTTCTTTGCTCTTTAGCATCGTTTGCACTTCTTTTTCGTAAGCCGGGTCTTTTAAAATATCCATCATCATTGCCTGGTAATCCGGATCCTTCATCAAACTTTTCAACAGCGCTTTGTTTTCAGTTTTCATGCTGTCTGCAACCGCGGCGGCAAATTTCGGATCCTGCATGGCTTCTCTCCAAAAAGCCTTGCCTTTATCGGAAGTTAATGTTTGTTCGATCGCTTCTTTCATGTACGCCTTGTCAATGACCAGATTCTTTTTCATTCCGTCGCTTGTAATCACGTCCTGCAGCGCTTTTTTTCCTTCATCGGTTTTCAATATGTCAATGACCATTTTTTTCGTCTGGTTATAATCCGCTTGCCCGCCTGTTGAAGCCTCGCCCGAGCAGGCTGTAAGGGCAGCGCAAAGGCTGATCAGGAGCAAAACGGTTCTTGGTTTCATGCTTTTGGCTCCCTTCTTCATTCTATCTTTAATATGTGAAGTTCTTTTCGGATTATGCGCTCGGCGGGGAGGCTTAAAAGCACTGGAATTTTTTCCCGGGACCGGAGCCTGATCGTGCTACAGCTCTGCAAAAACCGGCTTCATCGTGCGGATTGGTAAAACAGTACAGTTGGGAAAGCCGGCATGATGTGCTGGATTTTTCTCATGATTCTCTGTTACAATAAAGGTACTTTAAAGGCAAAGGGGGATGGGGATTGACAAGCCGGAACTGGGTTCGTTTCTTTTTTGCCGCTCTTGCCATCGGAGGGGTGTCAGCCGGGATTCTCGGGTTTTTCGTCCGCTGGCCGGAAATGGCGCCTTATTTTGCACATGCGGATCTTTTGTCCATCGCTGGCGCGTTTTTCTGGTTTGCGGGGTTGGGCTTGATTTTCAGTCTTGTCAGTCAGGTAGGTTTCTTCGCCTGGTTAACCGTGCACCAGCTCGGGCTTGACATTTTCCGTTCGCGGCTTGTTTGGCAGGCCATTCAGCTTGTTGCAGCCTGTTATGTACTGTTCGATTTTGTGTACTTCCGCGCGGATACCCGCCAGTCCCTGCTGTTTGCAGCACTGATCCTTGTGTCCGCGTTTGTGGCGGCAGCTGCTAAGACGAAGCAGGCAAAAAGTGCAGGGGCTTTTATTCCTGCCTTGTTTTTCATGGTGGCAGTGACCATTCTCGAGTGGGTGCCAGCTTTGCGTGTCAATAGCATATCCTCGCTTTATCTTATGCTTTTCCCGCTTCTCATCTGCAATGCTTACCAGCTGCTTGCGCTTCCACATTTTTTAAAGCGCTCCCAAAAGGAAAAAGAGGAAAAAGCAGCATTGCGCAAGATCGCAGAAGAAAAGACGGCAAACTAAAACCGGAGCCTGATGGGGTATCCGGTTTTTGCTGTCTGGGCAGTAAATGCATAAAAATTTTCTCAGCTGGCAATAGACACGATAACAGTGGGAACGCTTGAAACGCCCGCGGCCCATGAAAAAAGCAATAGAAGAGTCCATGGCTTCTGCTCCATACGACACAGAGCACCGGATGATTCCATTTTTGCAACCGCAGCATTTTTCCGGTAAAGGATGCCGCGGCCGGAATCCATGGTTCATGACCGCGGTTTCGATCATTTTTGAAACCAGTCGGCCCCTTTGTCCATATGGAGGAAGGGGATATCCGTATCCACTTCGCCGGTGATCTTTTCAATGGGCAAGTCTTCTCCTGACAGCCATTTGGCAAAGTCAATTTTCACCGGCTAGCAGTCACCGCCTAAAGCGAACCAGGCTTCCATTTGCTTTAGCAGGTAAGCGGAAGTATGGATTGTGCCCGCCCAGCTAGCGTATAGTTCTGAAAAAACGCCTTTATCCCGGCTATTTAATAATTGAAACGCGTCCCGGGCGCTGGATAGATGCCCTTTTTCCTGTTCCAAAATGGCGGTTCTGCGCATCGAATCGCTGAGATGATGCCGGTTTTCTTTGCTGAGGGTTTCAAAATGATTGGTGCAAATATCTCCGTTCCGCACGGCGACCGCGCGCGGAGAGGCTTCGACAATCCGGGTTTCCCCGCTTTTATCATAAACGACATAGCTGAATGAATGGCGGTGCGGAATTTCTTTTAACATGGCAACGGCTTCGTCAATATTTACGCATGATTCCAGTAGCAGCCTGCCAATCATGCAGCAAATAAACCCGTCGCCGGGACTTTTTCGATGGATAAACGTATAGCCGATGGCGAGCCCTTTTTCATTCATGCCGTCCATCCGCCCGGTGACGCGCTGGCTCGGCCCGGCAATCGCGTACCCCTGGTCGGTTGGCTGGTACAGGACATAGCGTCCTTCATAGGTTTTAGGATGGTAATCATAGTTGCGGATGAGATAGCCATCGCCTGTTAAAATCGAGCAGCCTGATTTTGTGTAATCCACCCGGTAGCCGCCAAATTCCTGCAAAACTTTTTCCATCGGCCATTTCAGTGCTTCCTGCAATCCGCACAACTCGTCCCAGATTCCGGGTGCAAAGCGGGTGATTGCGTCTTTCGTTTCGTTAAGGTCGATTACAAACCGCGGTTTTCTGACTTTCCATTGATTGTCGCGGTTTTGGATGGAAAGGGATTCTTTTAATGCAAGCCCCTGCATATAACCGAATTTTTCATGTGACCCGCGAAATTGGACCACTGTGCTGAAAATTTGCTTCATTATTCCATTCACCTGCAAGCCCATTTGGATATCCTTTCATATCATTCATTTTAACACATTGTATTTCTCTTCTCCTAACAACGATATACCAAGTGGGCCTGTGGCTTTAAGGAATCACTTTCGTTTCTGCTTTGCCGTTTGCAATCATTTCGGAAACGGTCACAAATTTTCCTTTATCCGACAAGTGGCGGATGATTTGCGGCAGGGCTTTGTTCGTCTGCTTTGCGGCATCAGAAGCGTGCAGCAGGATGATATCCCCGTTTTCGGCTGTGCTTGCTTTTTCAATAATTTTTGCGGTGCCCGGGTTTTTCCAGTCATCGGTGTTGACGCTCCAGTGAACCATTGTAAGCCCCAGTTGGTCCGCAATTTTTAATGCCGTTTTGTCAAAATGGCCGGTCGGGGAACGCAAAAGTTTTACATCCTTTATTTCAAGTTTTTTAAACACTTCTTGTGCCTTCTGCATATCATGCCGCACTTTAGCCGGTTCTTCATCCGTGTAATCCACATAGGCATAACCGAGGCTTCCGATCTCATATCCGGCTTTTTCAATCCTATTCACAATATCCGGGTGCTGTTCCGCCCACGCGCCTGACAGGAAAAAGGTTGCGGACTTTACGCCGTTTTTCTGCAGCGTTTTCAAGATAGGGACGGCTTTTTCATCGCCCCAGCCAATATTAAAAGTTAACGCAATGCCGTTTTCTCCTTTAAAAACGGCTTTCGGGGTGCCTTTTGCTGAAAAAGCTGCCGTCTGCGCCAGCGTTTGGGTATAGATCAATAAGGCAGTAAAAAACGAGACAATGACAATGAAAAGATACGGTTTCCAGTTTCGCGATTTCGTATGGTGCATGATTCAACCTCCCGTTAAAAACTGCACTTGTCTTATTGTATGCGCCATTTTTTCAGGATTATGCAAGGAAAAGTGCTGTGATATTTTCCTTAAATTTGGTAAAAATAGACGTACCATGAACAGAAAGGGTGCATGTGGGTGTTAGGTCTTGTCGTCCATGAAAAAGAGCTGCTGGAACTGCAGTATTTGTTGAAAAGAGAAATGGAAGAAATTTTACTTGACCTGAATGATGAGCGGATTGAGCGGGTCATCAAAAGGGCCATGAAAGAACGGTACCGGATTCTTTTTAAGCTCCTGACAAAAGTCGCGCCCCAAAGCGAATATGCCCAATTCGCCGTGTCCTATAGGCGGGAAATGAAACAGTAAAGAGCGGAGGCAGCCGCTCTTTTTTTTACGGTCTTTTGGAAAAGAAGAAGCGAAGAGCGTTCTGGAAAAAGGGAAATCACGGACCTTGACCGGAAAGAAGGACGCGAGTTGTCCCGGCCGCCCGGGTGAGCCGCACCCTTTTGATCACTCTTTCACAAAAAGTCAATAGGCCTGGAAGAATAATTTTCCAGAAAAATAATTTGTCAAATAATATTCGACAGTTTTTAACCGAATTGTCACATGGCTCCTATCTGTACCATAAAAAGATTAAATATAATATAAGTGTAATGATAAAGTAACGGAAATATGGAAGAGGAGGGGATTTTGGGAAATGAGTGAAGTCATATTGGCACGGACCCAGTTTGCAACGACAACCTTGTTCCACTTCATTTTCGTGCCGCTTTCAATCGGATTGGCATTTATTGCCGCTGTCATGCAAACGCTTTACATGGTGAAAAAGAAAGAAATTTACAAGAAAATGACGAAGTTTTGGGGAACCTTTTTCCTCATCAACTTCGCAGTCGGAGTGGTGACCGGGATTATCCAGGAATTCCAATTCGGGATGAACTGGTCGACCTACTCGCGGTTCGTCGGGGACGTATTCGGCGCACCGCTTGCGATTGAAGCGCTGCTTGCGTTCTTTATGGAGTCGACTTTCATCGGCCTGTGGATTTTCGGTTGGGACAGACTACCGAAAAAACTGCATCTGGCCTGCATCTGGCTCGTCTCGATCGGAACGATGCTGTCGGCGCTCTGGATTATGGCCGCAAACTCGTTCATGCAAAACCCGGTCGGCTATACGATTCACAATGGCCGTGCCGAAATGAACAATTTTGCCGCCGTGCTGTTGAACCAAAAATTGCAGGTGGCTTACCCGCACATTATTTTCGGCAGCCTTGCCACCGGTGCGTTTTTCATCGCCGGCGTTTCGGCTTGGAATTTGATCAGGAAAAAAGAAGTGGCCTTTTTCAAACGGTCTGTTGCCATCGCACTTATCGTTGGTCTTCTCAGCGGGCTCGGCCTTGCCTTTTCCGGGCACAGCCAGGCACGTTATCTCATTAATGTCCAGCCGATGAAAATGGCTGCTGCGGAAGGCATTTGGCAAAACACCGGGGACCCTGCGCCATGGACATTGTTTAGCGTCATTGATACGAAAAATAAAAAGTCGGAATACAGGGTGCAAATTCCGTACTTGCTGAGCTACTTATCCTATGGCAAATTTTCCGGATCCGTCAAAGGGATGAACGAGCTGCAAAAAGAATACACACAAAAATACGGGGCAGGCAATTATATTCCGCCTGTAAAAACAACGTTCTGGAGCTTCCGGATCATGGTTGCCATCGGCGGCATTATGATCCTGATGAGTTTGATCGGCCTGTACCTTGTCTGGAAGAAAAAAATTGAAAACAGCATGCGTTACTTGAAATGGCTGTTCCCTTGCATGTTTATCCCGACGATCGGCAACTCGTTCGGCTGGATTATGTCTGAAATGGGCCGGCAGCCATGGGTGGTAAACGGCTTGATGAAAACAAGTGCGGGCGTTTCGCCGAATGTTTCGGCCGGCGAGCTGCTGTTTTCACTGATTGCTTTCTCGATTGTCTATACGCTGCTTGCCGTGGCAATGGCTTACCTGTTTATCCGCGTTATTAAACAGGGCCCGCAGGCAAAATCGATGGATGACATTACTGCATCGGATCCTTTCAATACAAGGAGGGTTGTATAATGCAGTTAAATGAATTGTGGTTTTTACTCGTTTGTGTGTTATTTGTCGGATATGTATTTCTGGAAGGTTTTGATTTCGGAGTCGGGATGAGCACAAAATTCCTTGCCAAAAATGAGACGGAAAAACGGGTGCTCATTAATACGATCGGGCCGTTCTGGGATGCCAATGAAGTATGGCTCCTGACAGCGGGCGGCGCCATGTTTGCTGCTTTCCCGAACTGGTATGCCACGCTTTTTAGCGGCTATTACCTTGCCTTTGTCGTCCTGCTGCTTGCGCTTATTGCCAGAGGGGTTGCCTTTGAATTCCGCGGCAAACTCCAGGCAAGCAAATGGAAAGGTATTTGGGACTGGGCCATTTTGCTTGGAAGCCTCCTGCCGCCGTTTTTGCTTGGTGCTCTGTTTTCCGGGATGATCAAGGGGCTTCCGATTGACCGCTCGATGACGATGCATGCCGGATTTTTCGACATCGTCAACCTCTACACGATCGTCGGCGGGCTTGCTTTTGTCGCTCTTGTCTATCTGCATGGCCTGATGTTTATCCGTTTAAAAACGGATGGCGAAATCCGTGAACGTGCCGGAAAAGCCGCGATCAAAATGTATATCGCTACAGGCGCCGTCGTTGTCCTGTTTACCGTATTAACCGCTGTTTTTACAGATGCGTTTGTGAAACGGGGTGCCATTTTAATTCCGGTCTATGCCGTTGCCATCGTGCTTTATCTGGCACTGTATCCGCTTTTGCGGAATAAAAAAGAAGGATTGAGTTTTGCCGTAACCGGGTTGATTTTAATTCTTGTAACCGTCTCGTTTTTCATCGCACTTTTCCCGAACGTGCTGATCAGTTCAATGGGGGCGGCGAACAACTTGACGCTTTATAAAGCATCGTCAAGCCCGTATTCGTTAAAAATCATGACGATCGTCGCATGCACGATGGTACCGGTCGTGCTCGCTTACACGATTTGGAGTTACTACGTCTTCCGGAAACGGGTTACACCGCATGAATTGCATTATTAAAAAAGTTCAGGGGGCGGGGGTTAAAGATCGCCGTCCACTGCTCACCCGGGGAGCGGATTTCGGGCAAACCGGGTGTTTTCTTTTTCATTCGGCACCGTTTGGACGGGTGCGGAGAGAAGCAGATCAATACGGGAATAGGGAATGGATACTACTCCTGGAATGGAACCTTTTGGATGGGTACGGAGAGAAGCAGTCCGCATATTGCGGATTGAAGCAGGAACCTGGCACGATCTTAGGGACTCCGTACAGGTGAAAATATGCCAATGAACGAATCAAAAAAGCCCTGCGTATGGCGGAATGGCCCCATACCGGAGAGGAGCTGGTGCGGATGGATAAACATCTGATGCAGTATAAAGGCAGCTTAAAAACTTTTATCATTGCCGGATGCCTGACGATGATCCAATCGGTTGCTATTATCGTGCAGGCAGTATACCTGGCAAAAGCGATTGTCCATTTATACAAAGGGGTGCCGTGGCAGGAAGCAGCGGCTGAATTTGGCATCTTTTTCGCCGCCCATCTCATCCGCCACTTTTTGCAGTGGGCAAAGTCGCGGGTTGCGTTCCGGTTTGCCGGCCGCACGTCCCTCCATTACCAAAACTTGCTCGTTGAAAAGCTGTTTCGCATCGGACCGCGCGCCATCAGCAGGCATGGCACGGGCAATCTGGTGACGCTTTGCCTTGAGGGCATTCCGGAGTTCCGTACTTATTTAGAGCTTTTTATTCCACGGTTTATCGCGTGCCTGACGATCCCGGCTGTTCTCCTTGTGTATATTTTTTCACAGGATGTTGAAACCGGGATCACGCTGCTGGTTGTCATGCCGATTTTAATCGGGTTTTTGATTCTGCTCGGGCTCGCCGCGCAAAAGCAGAAAGAAGCGAGATGGGAAACGTACCAGCTGCTTTCCCGCCATTTTGTGGACTCGTTAAGGGGGCTCGTGACGCTGAAATTTTTAGGGCGGAGCAAAAGCCATAAAGAAGCCATTTGGGAAGTCAGCAACAAGTACCGGATTGCCACAAACCGCACGCTCAGAATTGCTTTTTTATCGTCGTTTTCCCTGGACTTTTTTGCGACTTTGTCCGTGGCGGTCGTGGCCGTGGAACTCGGGCTCCGGCTGATTAACGGGCAAATCGGATTTGAACCGGCTCTTGCGCTTTTAATTCTCGCGCCGGAGTATTTTATGCCGGTCCGCGATCTCGGCAGCGATTACCATGCCACGATGAACGGCAAAGAGGCGGGCGAGAAGATCCACCGCCTGCTTGCCGAAAAAGAAGATTTTGGAAATGGGCTTTCTTTTCCCGTCCCGGTTTGGAACGAACACAGTACATTAACGGTGGAAGGGCTCGAAAAACAGTCGCCGGAAGAAAACCGGGCGATTTTGCAGGATGTCACGTTTACCGCCCGTGGGTTTCAAAAAATCGGCGTGATCGGAATCTCCGGTTCGGGCAAATCGACGCTGATTGACCTGTTATCCGGGTTCTCCATGCCGAATGGCGGACGGATCAGGATTGACGGCCTGGAAGTTCCGCATTTGTCCTTTACCGAATGGCAAAAGCAGGTGAACTACATTCCGCAGCATCCGTATATTTTTGCAAAGACCGTACGGGAAAATATTGCCTGGTATGCGCCGGATGCGCCGCTTGAAAAGATTGAGGAAGCGGCCCGGACAGCAGGGCTTTCCGACCTCATCGCCAGCTTTCCGAACGGGCTTGATGAAAAAATCGGCCAGGGCGGACGGGTGCTAAGCGGCGGTGAAGAACAGCGGATTGCGCTTGCGCGGGCATTGCTGGATGCACGTCCGGTTATGCTTTTGGATGAGCCGACTGCGCATCTCGATATCGAAACGGAACAGGAAATTAAACAGCTGATGCTCCCGCTTTTTGAACATAAACTTGTCTTTTTTGCCACCCACCGCCTGCACTGGGTAAAAGAAATGGATTTGATTTTGGTGATGGATGGCGGCAGGCTTAGAGAAGCGGGCACATACGATGAGCTGTACCGGAAAAAAGGCGCCTTTTACGAACTTGTCGAGGCGCAGCGGGGAGGGGTAGAACATGGCATACTTCAACCGGTATATTAAACCGTATATCCGTCAGTACCGGTGGCTGATGGTAGCTACTGTCCTGCTTGGCATTGTTGCTTTTCTTGCTTCATCGATGCTCACCTTTACGTCCGGGTATTTGATCACAAGGGCTTCCGAAATGCCGGTGACGATTCTTTTGATTTATGTCCCGATCGTCGGCGTGCGCGCTTTCGGGATCGCGCGGCCGGTCGCCCGTTATTTTGAGCGGCTTAGCGGGCATAATACGGTGTTGAAGATTCTTGCTGATATGCGCGTCAAACTGTATGAAATGCTCGAACCGCAGGCGCTGTTTATCCGCTCGCGTTTTCAGGCGGGGGATCTGCTCGGCACGCTTGCCGATGACATCGAGCACTTGCAGGACGCTTATATCCGCACCATTTTTCCTGTCGTGACGGCGCTGTTTTTGTTTTTATATTCTGTTTGCACGCTGGCTGCATTTGACTGGCAGTTTGCGTTATGGATTGCCTTATTAATGGGGATCGTCCTGTTTGTTTACCCGCTTTTATCCTTATATTTCATGAAAAAACGACAAATCGCGCTGAAAGAAACACAGAGCCGGCTGTACCGCAACGTCACGGATACTTTATTCGGCATCCGCGACTGGATCATCAGCGGAAAGAAAGAACGGTTTTTCAAGCAGTTTCATGAAGACAGCCAGGAAAGCCACGAAATGGAAAGGAAGATGTCCTTTTGGAATCATAACCGGAACTTTCAGCTACAGGTCATCTCGGGCATGATTTTAATATTTACCGGCATCTGGGCAGGGCATGCCGCAATGCATGGAGACATCGCCCCGACCTATATTGCGTCTTTTACACTTGTAACCCTTCCGATTCTGGAAGGCATCATCCCGGCATCCGCGGCGGTGGAAAAGATTCCGGCATACAAGGAATCCCTGCAACGGATTGACGCGATCCGGCAGTACGTCCCGGATAAAAGCAGGAATAGCGTAGTTCCTGGAGAGAAAGCGGATATCCGTTTGGAACATGTCTTTTACTATTATGAAAACGAACCGGCCGCAGCTTTGAACGATGTGTCACTCACCATTCCCCATGGGCAAAAAATCGCGGTGCTTGGCAAAAGCGGAGCGGGCAAATCGACGCTTCTCCATCTGCTGATTGGGGCGCTGCAGCCTGCTTCAGGGACCGTTTCCATCGGCGGGCATGCCCCGGCAGCATACGGCGAAGGGATTCACCAGCTGGTCAGTGTCTTGAACCAGAAACCTTATCTGTTCGCGACAACGGTCGAAAATAACGCTGCCCTCGGACGCCCCGGCGCCACATCAGAAGAAATAGAGGAGGCCATCCGGCAAGTCAAACTTGACCGGTATCTCCACTCCCTTCCAAATGGGATCCATACCCAAATGGAGGAAACCGGCCAGCGTTTTTCGGGAGGCGAGCGGCAAAGAATCGCCCTCGCACGGATCCTGCTGCAAAATACGCCTGTGGTCATTTTGGATGAACCGACTGTCGGGCTTGATCCCCTGACAGAAAAAGACCTGCTCGATACGATGTTTGAAGTTTTAAAGGACAAAACGGTGATTTTCATTACTCACCATCTGGCCGGGATGGAAAAAATGGATCAGATCGTCTTTCTGGATGAAGGAAAAATCGCCATGCAGGGCACACACGCGGCATTGATGGAAAACCATGCGCGTTACCGCAAACTTTATCAACTGGACCGCGGGGACGCTTGACCAGCCCCCGCTTTTTCCAGTGCCACTGTTGCAGCATGGGCGCCTGCAAGTGAATTTGCCGTTTTTTATTTCTGCCCGTGCCGCGAAAGAAGCAGATGGGTTATCTATCGCCGGTTGCAAAAAATAGACACAATTTTTGAAAGCGTTACCATTGCTTTCTTCTTTACAAACCATTACACTGAAGATGAACCGAATTTGGAAAGGGTGGCGCCAGTGCAAACATTTGATTTCACAGGAAAAGTTGCAATCGTAACCGGCGGTGGGGGAGGAATCGGCCGCGAAGCATGCTTGAAACTGGCTGCGGGCGGAGCAAATGTCGTGGTCGCTGATTTATCTGATGAATTGGGAGAAGAAACGGCTGGAAAAATCCGTGAAAATGGTGGGGAAGCGATTTTTGTCCGGACCGATGTTTCCAAATCCAAAGATGTCCAACATTACGTCCGAACTGCGCTAGATACTTATGGAAAAATTGATATTCTTTTAAACAATGCTGGTTGGGAAGGAAAGATGAAACCGCTCATAGATTATCCCGAAGAAGTATTTGATAAACTGATGGGCATTAATGTACGCGGCGTCTTTCTTGGTATGAAGTATGTGTTGCCGCATATGATCAGCCAAAAAAGCGGCACCATTGTCAATACGGCTTCTGTTGCCGGCCTCGTCGGCACACCGGAAATGGTGGCATACGGCGCCAGTAAGCATGCGGTGATCGGCATGACGAAAACGGCAGGAATTGAGGCAGCTCCGTCCGGCGTCCGTGTCAATGCGGTATGTCCAGGGGTTGTGGACACAGAAATGATGAGAAAAATTGAAAACGGTTTTGCCGGAGGTGATTCAGCAGCTGCTGAACAAACGAGGCAGCAAATGGCTGCATCCGCCCCGACTGGCCGCTATACACAACCGGAAGAAGTGGCGAATGTTCTGCTCTATCTTGCATCAGACCTGTCTTCCCATATCATTGGGCAAACGGTTGTCATTGATGGCGGGGCAGTCCTTTCCTAAAGTCCGGCTGTAATATCTATTATAAGAAATAACAATTTCGATAAATGGAGGGAAGCTCCCGGGTATACCGTCTGCAGTATAACGCCTGGCTGTACAGCGTAAACAAGTTGATTTGGCTTCCCTCCGTAAAGCTGAAAAAATATATAAAATAAATAAAATCTCTCAGCTCTGTTGCCTGCTGCAAAAAGTATCGTCATGCAAATCGGTGCCCAGGCTTGATGTAAAAACTCAAGTTCATTTTATATAGAATAAAAATATACAAAGGCTGTTGACATCGATTTGCTATCTTGGTATATTAATAAATGTCGCTGCTTCACATGAGGCAGGACAGATAAAAAAGTGTTGACAAAGCACTTTATACTTGATATAATATAAAAGTCGCTGTTATGAATAAACGGCGAAGATTGTTCCTTGAAAACTGGACAAAACGAAACGTCAAATTCTTTTTGAGCTTTTATCAAACATCTTTACTGAGAGT
>NZ_CALPDC010000009.1:0-79309 GCF_943193165.1 Weizmannia agrestimuris | reverse complement strand
TGGCTTCTTTTAAAACATCCAAATTTAGGTTAAACTGTAAGTGAGTCATTTTATCTCCTCTTTTCATTGTTTATTGTCGTTGAAAACAGTGTTGCCAAGAGTTGATAAAATGACTCCTTCTTTTTACACAATTATACGGACTTAATCGTTCTACGTTAAGGAACAGACAAAAAATCCGGTCAAAAGTTCACATAGAGCGGTTCTACGTTAAGGAACGGACGAAAAATCCGGTCAAAAGTTCACATAGAGTGGTTCTACGTTAAGGAACAATGCAAAAATCCGGCCATAAGTTCACATAGAGCAGTTCTACGTTAAGGAACAATGCGAAAATCCAACCATAAGTTCACGTAGGCACCGTCTAAATAAAGGAAAACAAGGATTTTTGGGGATAAGTTTACGTAAAGGGCCTGTATGTAAAGAGGCACTTGGCCGGTAAAATTTAAAAAAGCCTGTCCGGTATTTCTGGACAGGCTTTTGAAACAGGACTATTTTATAATCAGTACCGGACATTTGGCGAGCTGGGTGACTTTCTGGCTGACGCTGCCAAGCATGAGCCCCTTCAGGTTTCCGAGTCCTCTGCTTCCCATAATGATAAGCTGATAGTTTCCTTCTTCCGCCTTTCTGACAATCTGGGCAGCGGGATCGCCCGTTTCATAAAACTTCTCTATCTCAATTTCTTCCTCTTCAGCAAGAGCGGCGGCTTGGTCTAGCAAATCGTCCCCGTCCCTCTGCTGTTCAGAATAAAGGGTATCTATTGATGCATTTGGCATCCCCTCCGGAATAACCGGATTTTTCTCCACATGGATGACACCGATTTTTGTAAACCTTTCTTTTGCAAAATTCAGTGCGGATTTCAGTGCTTTTTCACTCATTTTTGAACCGTCTATTGCCACAAGAATACGATTAAACATAAAATCATCTCCATCGGCTTTCTTCTCATCAACCTTATCATATCATAAAAAATTGCAACAATTAACAGAGAATACGAGAAAAACACAAAATCTCTGCCCCTTGGGGTGGACAGGCACGGTTTATTTTTTGCGTGTTCGTCGGATATTTTCTGTTTTTTTTCGGAAAAATAAAGGGTATTGAACCATACGAGGTGATATGAAATGAACGAAAACAAAAAGAAATCGCAACGGAAAATGCACAACCCCGAACAATTTGCAACAGAAAACGAAGACATGCATGATAAATTTATGAGTGAACAAACAGTTGACCCGATCCCAATGGAAGACTTGCGAGAAGAAAAGCTTGAAGAAAAAACGGATCATGACAAAAAAACGACTTCTTCAAGCGAAAAAAAGTACAAACCGTAAACCTTGTAAGCAAAGCACCCGCGGGATGGCCGATAAAAACGGAATCCGAATCCCCGGGTGCTTCTAGTATGTTTTTCGCCAAGATTCGAGTGGGTACTGTCGCTTAAAACAATGGAACAGCGATGGATCTGTCTTGCCCGGAGCGGTAGGTTCTAGCCCTTGCAAAACCTTTGACCAAAGTTATAAATAGGGCTTGCTGAACGAATCCGGTTCTGAATTTGTGCCCAATTTGTCTGCAAACTCCATCGCAAAATATATGCGAAAATGCGTGAGTTTGTCTTCTCCATACGTTGAATCGGCTTTCGCGTGCAGGCATTTCCCTGGATTTGTTGTAAAACCTTTGCATTTAAATGGTTGCCAAAGCTGTCAGCATCCTTGCCAAATCTAGGAATTTCGCTTATTCAGCAAGCCCTAAATACATTTACGCTGCCAATCTCATTTCTAAGTTCTAGCCCTTGCAAAACCTTTGGCAAATGCCAATGCAGGTTAGCCTGCTGGAAACCCGTCATAAGGAAACGGAACAGGCAGTTGCAGCACCTGTTCCGTAAATTTTTTTAAAGCCAGCCTCCACCAAGTCATAACTTGCATCTGCTTTTGGTTGCGGCACCTGTTCTGTTTATATGCTTACAGCCAGTTATTGTCATCCGATCCGCTATCCCATCCGCCAAAGTCATTGTCATCATTGGAACTGAAATCAGCCAGATCGAATCCGGCGTCTTGCTGGTCGTTGTCATGTGCGTCATGATCCTCATGGGAACTGAAATGAGCCAAATCAAAACCGGTATCTTGCTGGTCGTGGTCTCCATGATCCCCGTCTTCATGACCGTCATGGCCATTGTCTTCAAAGTTGCTTAAAGTATCTTGGAGATGGTCAATCTCATCCTGTTGTAAAATATTTTGCTCTTCCAGTTCTTGCAACAGATCGTTGCCATCAAGATTTTGAAAATGCTCGAACTGGTCTAAACCGATTCTGCCCTGTTCCAGTAAATACGTCAGCAATGCACCTGTTGCCATCCCGCCGGCAAACATGCCAAACCGGCCGATTCCGGCATTACCCCCATCGTTCCATCCGGTTTGCTCCGGGTGCGGGTCATAGGCATCCCCATTGTAAATGCTTCTTCGCGGTTCAATGATTTGCGGGCGGTTCCGCTCGATCAAAGGACGGATGATTAAAAAATACACGAGCAAGATAATAATGATAATCCCGATAAACCAACCCAATTTTATTCCCTCCTGATCAAAAGTCATTTTATGCTACATCCAATCATCTTTGTTGCGTATTGTAACGCATTAGAATGAAAATAATCAGGATAAAAGTAGTTGAGATTACGAGAAAGCATGGGGCAGGCGCACCCCATGCTTCTGCCATTTTTAGCCCATCCTGGAAGAGGCGCCCTGCATGTCGATGACTGCTTTTCGTTGGGTAAAATCAATATTTTTATAGTAAGCATTTTTGACTAAAATGTTCGGTCCGAGACATTTGACTTGCGGGCAATGGCAATTCAGCGATTTTGCAATGGGTGTTTCGAGCCATTTTTCAAAGACGTCGGGCAGCCTGTCATGCTGGATATTGCCAAGCGGTGGTGTATCGCCAAAATCCGTGACAATCACATCACCCGTAAAAATATTGACATTCAGGCGGGAGCGGCCGTCCGGATCATTGCGGAGGGTCACATTTTTGCTTTCGTACAATCTTTTCAATAAGGCCTGGTCTTCTGGATTAGGGCTGCACGGATAAAATGGCAGCGTGCCAAACAGCATCCACACGCTTTCATCACGGATATCGAGCAAATGGTGGATGGCTTCTCGAATTTCATCCAAGCTGAGCACTTCAAGATCAGCAGCAAAATCACTTGGGTACATTGGGTGAATTTCGTGCCTTGCACATTTCATTTCTTCGACAATTTGATGATGGATTTGTTCCATATAAGGCAATGTGCGCTTGTTTAACATCGTTTCCGCAGAAACCATCACGCCCATCTCCGACAAGGCGCGGCTGTTTTCCACGATACGCCTGAACAATTTTTCACCGTGCTGATCGCTTGGCTTGATCCGCATGTTGGCAAACCCGCCGTCAATATAATCACGGACAGTTCCCCAGTTGTGGGAAATGTGCAGCACATCGAGATAAGGCGCAATTTGCACATATTTTTCGAGTTTCATTGTTAAGTTGGAATTGATTTGGGTGCGAATCCCTCTTTCATGCGCATATTGTAACAGCGGCAGAACGTAATTTTCAACAGATTTGGTTGACAGCATCGGCTCGCCGCCGGTAATGCTGATGCAGCGCAGTGTGCTGATTTCATCCAGCCGCCTGAGCAGCAGATCAAGCGGCAGCGCATCCGGATCTTTTGGCTGCAGCGTGTAACCGACCGCACAATGTTCGCAGCGCATATTGCATAAAGTGGTCGTTGTGAATTCAATATTCGACAAAGTCAGTTTGCCGTGCGTCGTGATGTCCATGTATGCTTCCCACGGATCGTATTCAGGCGTAATGCTTCGTTGTGTTTCTTCTTTTAACATGTTTGTGCTCCTTTTTCAAAAAGTCAATCCGGGCGCCTGCTTTGCGCATGATTCCACCTCCAAACGGCAGGCCCCTCCTTTTTCTGCTTTTTTCCTATATATGCCATGGTTCATTATAACATGCAGCCTGTTTCTTTTTTCGCAGATTCCATTTCCTGGGCTCCGGGTGTTTTTCGTAAAAAGTACGGTATGCTGCCTTCGCTAAAGCAGTGACGTCTGTCTTAAAAAGTTGCACCGGCTGTTTGCCATTTTTCTCTGATGCAAGGCTCGTTATGGCACGGGCACCTAGATCGACGCCATTCATCCGTTTTGATATTGGATTTTTTTCTTTATAAACTGATTGAACTTTTCTGCTTCATCGCGGATACTGATGTTTTGTTCCCATGACGCAGCGAGATGAAGAGCTTCCTGACTGAAATAAAGGGCGTATGCCAAATCGCCTTTTTTGGCAAATAATCTGGCCATGCCGTAGTGATAGTACATTAACTCAATCGGGTTGGCTTTGTTTTTTTGATAAAGCATCTTTTCAAATGCCGCCGCCGCTTTTTCAAACTGCTGATTTTCCACGTATGCGATGCCGAGATTAAAATAGGCTTCAATCGTCTTTTCCCCGCCGTAAGAATGGCTGATTTGATTAGCAGCTTCATATGCACGGATGGCCTCTTTGTATTTTTTCCGTTCCAAATATAAATCGCCCTGGACTAATAAAACACGGTGCTTGATCATCGGGGTGGAGGGGACCGGAATGACTTTGCCGAGAATGGACTCTGCCTGATCGGGGTCGCCCGATTTAAGAAGCATCCTTGATTTTAAGGCATGCCCCCAGACCATCAAGTCGCGGGTATCCTCATTGCCAGCATCCAGGCCGGATAGCCGCTTTAGCCCGGCATCAATTTGTGTGAGCGCCTCTTTCAGCTCATTCATTTCCATCAGCGCCCATCCAACCGTATCAATCCGAAAGAAAGCTTCGAGCATGCTTTTTCCCAGTGCAGCAGCAAAATCAGCTGCTTTTCGCCCGTATTCGACCCGTAAAGGCAGATTGACCCGGCTTAAAAAATGGCTGGTACGGACTACGAATTCAATCAATATTTCCTTTTCGTCTGATTGGCAGGACCATTCCATTACCTTGCGAATGTTCGTCCATTCCTGCTTCAGATCATCGAGATCCCGGCCAAGCAGATAGCGCCAGTAGAATATATTGGGCTGTTCCCGTTTTAAATGGGTATCCAAAAAATGGATATAATAGCGGGCCCATCGTTTTCGTGCCTCTTTTTCCAGCTGCCGGTTTTCCGACAAGTGCTGTTCACCGTAGGCAATCACGGTTTGATGTGCGGGATAGCGCAATTTTCCGTCTGTCCGGCCAGGCTGGATCAGCGCATAATTCCGCATTTGTTCAACTGCTGTATAAAAGCCCCTGGCATCCAATCCTGCCGCTGCGGCCCAGGCAGCTTCAACGGGCGGCTTTTCAAAAAAACAGAGCACCTGCCATAAACGGCGGGCTGCTTCATCGATGCGCTTCCATGTTCTCCCGAAAAGAAATTCAAATAACTCCAGTAATGAATACCCGGCGCTTTCGATTTCCTGAATGAGTTGTTCTGCCGGAATGCCGCCGTCACTGATATAGGCAACACTGAGGGACAGCGCTTTTGGATTCCCGGCGGCCGCTTTAATCAGTTTTGCCTGCATCTCCGGTGTCAGATGCCGCAACTCTTCCTGGTTAGGTGCACTGCCGGTTTGCAAATGTTCGCGGATGACAAATGACAAATATGAAAATGCCTCTTTTTCGTTTAATCCCTTTAACTTGACAATTGTGAAATTTTGAAAAGCGTCTTTATAATCTTGATTGTAGTTTTCTCGGGAAGTCAGCATCGCTTTTACACCTTGAGGGAGGTTGATAATGAATTCAATCACCTCTTTTTCAGCGGCGTCCATACTATCCACAATAAGCAGTATCGGCTTTTCCCTGGAAAAAAGCTGCAAAGCATGCCGCACTGCAAAACGTTTTTCCATGACCGGTTTATCAATTTGTTCTGTCTGTCCAAGCTGGTAAGCGATTGTATTTAAAAAATCATTGAAACTTAATCCTGTTAAATGGGTGCTGAACCAAATGATGCAGTTAAACGCCGGCCACTTATCAGAGACATTTGCAGCTTCTTCACCCGGTTCCCCTGCACAAGCATAAGCGGCTTCAAGGGCGAGCGTCGTTTTTCCCACGCCGGCCCACCCTGTAATGGAACAAACAGGCGAAGGGGAAAGAAGCCAGTGATAGATGGCTTGTAAATCTGATTTTCTGCCAATAAAGCGCCCTGACCAGCGTGCGGGCAGGTTGTGCGCGGAAAATTTGTTTTTCTCTTCGCTTTCAAGCACAGCGGCGTTTCCAAACAGACGGGTGATGGCCATATTGATTTCCTCGGGCGGGGGCGTACCGATTGTCCCGTTATCGTTCATCGTTTTTGCTTTTTTAAGGCAGGACGCCATCCATGCCGGCAATGCCGGTTCGATGACAGGGATGGAAGTGGTTTTCAGCAATTCCATGAACCACGTTACATTCATGCATCCTTTTTCAAGAATGAGCCAGATGATGCCGAACAGTTTGGCATCCTCGATCCGGCCCGGAATATACTTCGATCCCATTTGGCCGATCCAGCTTTTAACGGTGTTAGGGGATACACCCAGTTTGTATGCGATTTTTTCCATGTAAGATTGTCCGGTTTTGTTGCCGGCTTCTCTATTTGTCTTGTAATCCGGGTGCTGTTTTAAAGCTTTAACACCGGAAGATAGCAGACTGGAAAACTTTTTTTGGTTTTCAAGTTCGGCCAAGGACCTCACCTCCTTTCCTATATTTTATCAATATAATAACCGAAGTCTAAAATTTAAGCATAAAACATACAGTGCGGCTGTCCTTTTATACAGCAACAATAGCTGGTTCCCCTTTCATCCGTTTTGTATGATAAAAATAGTGAAAACAGAATATGCCAAAATGAATGCACTTTCATCACGGTATATTCCGGAAATCCAGTTTTTCAAAGAGAGGGACTTTGAAGATGACAAACCATATACCTGAAACAATGAAAGCAGCAGTGATGCACGGGACACGAAATATTTCGATTGAGACATTGCCTGTTCCGCAAATTGAAGAAAATGAAGTTTTAATTAAAGTCATGGCGGTCGGCATTTGCGGTTCGGATTTACATTATTACGAAACGGGCAGAATTGGAAAATATGTAGTGGACAAGCCGTTTATTCTCGGGCATGAATGTGCAGGGGAAATTGCAGCAGTTGGTTCAAAAGTCCGCCATTTTAAAGTAGGGGACAGAGTCGCTGTTGAGCCAGGTGTCACTTGCGGGCATTGTGAAGCATGTAAAGAAGGGCGTTACAATCTTTGCCCACATGTCCAATTTTTGGCAACCCCTCCTGTAGATGGTGCCTTTTGCCAATATATTAAAATGCGAGAAGACTTTGTGTTCGCCATTCCGGATGCGCTTTCTTATGAAGAGGCTTCTCTTGTTGAACCTTTTTCCGTTGGCATTCACGCAGCCACAAGAACAAAACTGCAACCGGGATCGACCGTAGCGATTATGGGAATGGGTCCGGTCGGTTTAATGGCTGTTGTGGCAGCGAGGGCCTTCGGAGCGTCGAACATTATTGTAACGGACTTGGAACCATTGCGGCTTGAAGCGGCAAAAGAAATGGGCGCTACCTATGCGATCAATATTCGCGAACAAGATCCTTATGAAGCAATTCAAGACATCACCAATGGCAAGGGGGTTGATGTTGCTTGGGAAACAGCAGGTAATCCAGCAGCGCTCCAATCAGCGCTTGCATCTGTATGCCGCGGCGGGAAGCTGGCCATTGTCGGTTTACCGGCTCAAAATGAAATTCCGTTGAACGTCCCATTTATCGCGGATAATGAAATTGATATTTACGGTGTTTTCCGTTATGCGAATACGTATCCAAAAGGCATAAAATTTTTGGCTTCCGGCATCGCGGATGTGAAAAAACTGGTGACGGATCAATATGCCTTGGAAGATACTTATCAGGCGATGGAACGCGCACTGAATTTCAAGAACGAATGCCTGAAAGTCATGGTTTATCCGAACAACTGAAAATACTGAGCCGTTCATTTATAACAAGAGCGAGGCATCCCTATTTAGGAAAAGGGTAGTATCATTCGTTCATTTTATAGAAAATGGTTGCAATCTACAAGCGCGGGCCGGATGGGTTTCACCGGAAAAATAGGATCGAAATCATGATGGCCTGTAGGATGTCACACGAATCATAGAATGGGGAGGATGATGCGGGCTGGCCGATGAATTTCAAGCCGAACCCGCATCCATCATCCATTTGTATGTTTGAAGGGAAAACCGGTACAAAATGTGCATTTTCCTGCAGGCAGTTGAATGAACGAATCATTGAAAACGCATTCGGAGGTATCATCTATGTTGGTTTCTGATAAAACAGTACGATTCAATGCAGCGGAAAATAAAAGGAGCGATTCCGGCGGCAGGTTGTCTTGGACGGAACGAATCGGTTACGGGCTCGGGGATATGTCTTATAATATCATTTTCCAGTTCGTAAACGCCTATCTGTTATTCTATTATACCGATGTGGACGGGATTTCACCTGCTGTCATTGGCACTTTGTTCCTTGTTGTGCGCGTTTTGGATGCCATTTTTGACCCGGTGATGGGCGCCATTATGGATAAGACAAACAGCAGATGGGGGAAAGCCCGGCCGTACTTATTGTGGGCGGCATTTCCTCTTGCTTTGTTTACTTTTTTGTGTTTTACAACGCCCCATTTTAGTGTGGCGGGCAACAGAATTTATGCATACGTGACCTATATTTTGCTCGGGATGTCATTCAGCATGCAGACGATACCGGTAAACAGCCTGACTGCAAGAATGACGGACAATTTACAGGAACGGACATTATTGACAACGATCAGGATGATTTTGGTCTATATCGGAATTCTTCTCTCCATATCTTGTGCGACACCGCTTGCCCAATATTTCGGCGGCGATGACCAGGCAAAAGGATTTCAAATAACGGCGCTTGTTTATGCGGCCGCAAGCTTTGCGTTAAATTTGATCAGTTTCCTGGCAGTGCGGGAGAGGGTCGCTGTAAAACCAGAAAAAAAACAAGGCGTAAAGAAAACTTTGACCGTCCTGATCCGAAATAAACCTTTGCTCATTCTGGCTTCTTCTTTTCTGGCTTTTGCTGTCGGTTTTAACATTAAATTGACGACAATGGTTTACTACTTCACCTATAATGTCCACCGCAAAGACTTGGTGTTTATGGGGACGCTGTTATTTTTTGGCGCTGCGCTGATTAGCAATATGTTCATCCCCGGCCTGTCCGAAAAATGGGGCAGGAAGAACGTCATGATGATTTCGGCAGCCCTTTCCCTGATTTCTTATGCCGGCTTGCAATTTACAGCATATTCCTCCATTCCGCTGATTTTGTTTTTACTGTTTGTTTCCGGGTTTTTTACCACCCCGCTGAACACGCTCGCATGGGGGATGCTTGCGGATTGTGTGGACTATGCAGAGTGGAAAACGGGAATCCGCGCAGACGGTGTGGTCATTTCCAGCATGAGTTTTACCAATAAACTGGGCGTTGCGCTCGCCGGTTCATTTTCAGCATTCTTTTTAAACAAGGCCGGCTATGTTCCGAATGCAGCCCAGTCCGTTTCATCCCTTCAAGCGATTAAGGACATGAATGCAATCATCCCCGGCATTTTTATTCTGCTGTCTGTTTTGCTGATCAGCTTTTATCCGATTACAGAAAACAGATACAAGAAGATGATGAAAGAACTGGAGCAGAAAAGATGAAACCGTATGTATGGGGACTTTTGAAAAGATCAAGGGGCCGGCCGGGATACCGGTGCCCTTTTCCCCGGTAAAATGGGAGGGCTGCAGCAACCAGCCCTTTTTTGCATGTCCACATCTTCACCGGCGCTTTTCTGTTTCAACATTGAAACGAATTTTGCAAAAATAACAATTGACATGAAATGCGTTTCATCATTTACACTATAACTACATAAAAAATGAGCCTGCTGGCTGGGGCTTGGTTTAAACACTTCCATCCTAAAGCATGGATGCCTGCTGAAAAATCGCAACTGTTTTAATAGGTGAGGTTATGACAAATATCAGAGACTTGGCGAAAATGGCCGGCGTGTCTGTGACGACCGTCTCCCGTGTGCTGAACAATCATCCGTATGTAAGTGAAGAAAAAAAGAACGCCGTCTTAAAAGCGGTGAAAGCGACCCGGTACCATAAAAACATCAATGCCGTCCATTTAAGTAAAGGGAAAACAAAATTGATCGGGGTCGTTTTGCCGTTTACAGATCATCCTTATTTTGCCCTTTTATTGAAAGGGATCGCAAAGCAGGCGCTTGAGTATAACCATAAGCTGCTTTTGTTTCAAACAGACTATATGGAAAGTAGGGAAGCGGAAGCCTTACAAATGCTGCAACAAAAGCAAATTGACGGTTTAATCATTTGTTCGCGCGCCTGCAGCATGCGCAAAATTGAAGAATACTTGCCATTCGGTCCGATTGCGCTTTGTGAATGTGTAAAAGGCGGCGAAATATCGTCAACCTATATTGACCACTATAAAATTTTTATGGATGCACTGGAGTTTTTGTACCGGAAAGGCCATACGAAAATTGGGTATTGCATCGGCAGGAAATCCGGCACCAACAGCCGGAATCGCGATAAAGCCTATTGGGATTTTCATGAAAAATACCATTTGCCGCACCATCCGGAATATATTTTTGACCAATGCTACGACTATGAGGATGGAGAAAGGGTTTTGAGCCGGGTAAAAGAATTGGACCCGCCTCCTTCTGCATTGCTTGTGACAAGTGACCAGGTTGCAGCGGGGATTGTCATCAGTTGCAACAAACAGCAGATTTCTATTCCGGATGAGCTGGCGATCATCGGATTTGACAATGAACCGATTGCTGGAATGCTGAATATCACAACCATAGATATCCCGCTTGTTGACATGGGCCGGAACCTTGTTCGCCAGGTTTTGACGAAGGAAATTAAAAACAAGGAAATCTCAGCAAAACTCATTGAAAGAGGCACGGTATAGGGATAAAGACTGAGGAAGTTCCATTCAGTTCTGCCGCGTGTAAAGCCCGGCCAACCTCAGCCTGCCAAAACAAAAACGGCGTCTGCAGCAGTGCCACAAAAGGGATGCTTGTGCTTTATCAAACGGGGAGGGAGAAAAGTGAATATACTGGAAGATGCAAAGGCCATGGTTTTAGAACTGTATGCCAGTTTGTGCAGTAAAGTAGGCGATCAACCATTAGAGAAGGTTGTAGAGGTGATTGGCCGGTCGAACCGTTTGTTTTTGGCAGGAACGGGCTGTTCGGAAATGATCCTCCGTGTCTTTGCCAACAGGCTGGTCCATTTGGGGTTCCGGGTTGGGATGATCGGCGATTTGATTTCACCTGTTCCTGAAAAAGGGGATACCATCCTGTTCAGCTCAAAATCGGGAGAAAATCCTACTTTATTGAATGCCGCCCGAAAAGCTAGGCTCCACGGCATAAAAATGGTGGCCATCACGGCTTCTCCCGAATCAACTCTTGCAAAAATGGCGGATTTGACGGTCTTGTTGCCGGATGAATCGTCTGAATTTGAAAGCATAAAACAGGCCGGCCTCACCCCGGATAGAATCGGAACCTTATTTGAACTGCTGAGTTTTTTGATTTATGATGTCATTACAGCATCTTTAATGAAAAAACGGCATCCTGAAAATGAGTATGCTTGAAATAGAACGGGAAAGGATTATGAAGAATATGAAGCAACAAAGCGTGATTTTTTTTGATATCGACGGGACTTTGCTGACACATGAGAAGAAGCTGCCTGTCACAACCAAAAAAGCGATAGATAAGCTGAAAAGCGATGGCCATGTCACAGCCATTGCAACGGGCAGGGCCCCGTTTATGTTTGAAGATTTGCGGAAGGAACTTGGGATGGATACTTTTGTAAGTTATAACGGGCAATATGTTGTTATGAACGGAGAGGTATTGTTTAAAAATCCGTTAAACAGGCAATCGCTTGAAGAATTGACTGCATATGCCCTTTCCCACCAGCATCCGCTTGTCTACATGGACCATGAAGACATGAAGGCCAATGTGCCAAACCACGAGGATATTGAAAAAAGCATTGCGTCTTTGAAAATTGGCCGGTTGCCTGCGTATGACCCGCATTATTATAAAGGGCGTGAATTGTACCAGGCGCTCCTGTTCTGTTCAGAAGGGGAAGAGAAACAGTATGAACAGGCGTTTCCGGATTTTGAATTTATCCGCTGGCATCCGCTTTCCGTCGATGTTTTGCCAAAAGGCGGGTCAAAAGCGAGAGGAATTGAAAAGATTGTTGAAAAATTGGGCTTTCCTCCAGAACGCCAATATGCGTTTGGCGACGGGTTAAATGATATTAAAATGCTGTCCATGATTAAAAACAGTGTGGCAATGGGAAATGCGGAAGAAAAGGTAAAGGCCGCCGCCAAATATATTACAAAATCGGTGGAAGACATGGGCATTCCCCACGGTCTGCAAATTGTCGGGCTGTTATAACCCGTGCAGGGCTTGCTGAATAGCGCTTGCTAAATAAGCAAAATGCTTAGATTTGGCAAGGATGCTGACAGCTTTGGCAACCATTTAAATGCTAGTTTTACAACAAATCCGGTGAAAAGCTTGCACTCAAAAGCCAATTCAGATAAAATCACCCATTTTCGCAAAAAAATTCTGCTATATTTTGAGATAGAGCTTGCAGACAAACTCAGAAGCGAATTCGTTCAGCAAGCCCTAAATAAAGGTGTCACGTTTACTGTGGCAGGAACGTCTATGCCGTTTTTGGGCATTAAAAAAATACACAAAAAAGAAGCGCCGGCAAAACTACTCTCTTCCGGACGCTTCTTTTTCTTGGCTGATTTTGCTGAAGTATGCATATTCTGTTTCGAGTTCCGTCAATGTCAGGGTGAAAAGCTGCTTGTCATCTTCCCGATAGGCACCAAGGGCAATCAGCTGTTCTATCAAATATTGCCGTTTTTTCTCTATCGCGTGCCGCAGAAAATTTTTCAAATGAGCATCCTCCCATCCTTTTGGAGCATGATTTAAAACTCATCATATTTCCGTACGGGTTTCGATATGCGCAATTTCTTGAACAAATAATGAACATTGTGCCGCAATCCATTCTTTTTCATGATCCATTGTTGCGACATGATAAGAGTTGCGGAGCGGGATGATTTTTTTCCGGCTGGCATGAATATGCGCGGCAATATAATCTGTATTTTCAGGAGGCACGACATGGTCTTCTGTTGATTGGAACAAAAGTGCGGGGCAATGGATGGCGGAGAGGTTTTCCCGCGTTTCCCACATCACGGACAGAAGCTCACGGATGGAAGCCACCGGCACTTTTTCATATGAAATTTCATGCACGCCCGCTGCTTTAATATCCGGCGGGCCCTCTTGAATAAACCGTCCTTTCGCCAGGCATTTTTCCAGTTCAGGAATGCTTTGGATAGCCGCGTTGATACACACTATTCCCCGGATATCCGGGTGTTTTTCCGCGAGATGCAAAGCCAGTGTGCCACCCATTGACTGGCCAATAACAAAAATATCATGGCAATGCCGTTTCAGCAGCTGATAACCTTCTTCAAGGCTAGCAATCCAGTCTTTGTAAGTGCAGCGTTCCATGTCCAGGATATGCGTCCCGTGTCCCTTTAATCTTGGCGCGCAAACCGTAAACCCGTCCGATGCCAGTGCCTCTCCCAAAAAGCGGACGCTCTGCGGGGTGCCGTTGAATCCATGCGAGATGAGAATGCCAATTTCATTTCCTTTTATAAAAAAGGATTCTGCACCCGAAAGAACGGGATAGTATTCATGCATAAAAAAGCTCCTTCCTAACATTTATATGGTCAGTGAATTTAAAATGTTAACATAATTTTAAACCAATTAATCCTAGTTGTAAAGTATGTTTTATCGGTAAAATGGAATAGGTTAGGTAAAAAACAGAAGGATGCAAAGAGGCTGGTCTTATGTCAAGAAAGTAGACACATAGATTTGAGATATTTTTATTTAAAACCCCTACCGCACTTCGTTTGGTTAGGCATCAGAAATGATCAATCGAAAGGCGTGATTGATCATCTCTGACGCCGTAAGAGGAATTTGAGTAATTTATGAGATATCTTCTTCTGTTATTTGTTGGTGCTTCCTCTCAAATTGGTTGGGCGAGACATACCCTAAGGTGGAGTGCTTTCGCCGTTCATTGTAAAAACTGCTAATATAGTAATTTATAGCTCTCATTGCCGCAGCCCTGGTTTCAAAGCGCCTCCTGTGTATTAAATCCTTCTTGATAGTGGCGTGAAAAGATTCGATACAAGCATTGTCGTATGGATCTCCTTTTCTGCTCATGCTGATTTGTATTCCGTTTGCTTTTAGAATATCTGTATATTCTTTGAAACAATACTGGGATCCTCTGTCTGAATGATGGACCAGCCCTTCCCCAGGTTGCCTTGAAGTAATCGCCATATTCAATGCTTGGATTGGCAACTCTTTTTTCATACGTCCGCCCATACGCCATCCCACTATTTTCCTCGAAAACAAGTTCATCACGGATGATAAATATACCCAGCCCTCAAGCGTCCAGATATAAGTAATATCCACCACCCAAACCTGATTCGGCCCTTCTGTATTAAACTGGCGTTTGAGAAGATTAGGATAAATCTTCATATCGTGATTGGAATCTGTTGTAACAACGAACTTTTCTTTAGACGAGGCTGACAAACCCATTTCCTTCATCAAACGGGCTACTGTTTTTTGGGAAATGGTATAGCCCCATTCAACCAGGTCATTGTGTACTCTTGGACTCCCATACGTCCCCTGGCTCTCATGAAAAGACTTGCTTATTTTCTGTCGAATTTCTTTCAGAAAAGCCTCTTTTTTTGATGGCCCCTGGTTGCGCAACCACTTGTAATATCCACTTTTAGAAACCTCCAGGACTTTACACATCTTCACGACTGAATGTTCATCATAATGAGCTTGGATAAACCGGTATTTTACTCCTGGTTTTTTGTGAAGATGCGCATGGCCTTTTTTAAGATTTCGTTTTCCTCCCGTATCTCAGCCAATTCTTTCTCATGTTGTTTTTTCATCTTTTCTAATTCTGAAGGGGTAATGTAGCGCTCTGCCGTTTGTTCACCTTTTACCCGTTGCCTATAATCAGCAACCCATCTGCACAACGATTTGTAGGATACTTCCAGTTCATAAGCTACCTCAGTATCCTTTCTCCCCTCCTCAACCACCAATTTTGAAGCATAATCCTTAATACTCCCGATCGTAATGTTTCCCCATTATGAACACGTCCTTTTTAATGATGATTGTATTATATACTAATCTCATTTCTCCGTGTCCACTTTTTAGACTAACTTAAAAAGCCCCTGCCGCCGCGGAAGAACTGTCCCGTTAGGTGTTCCAATTGGACATAAGCTCCACAAATACATTATGGGCGGGAAAAGGGGAGGAGTTCAAGAAATTGACTTAGAGATAAAATCAAATGCCTTTCTCTTCTTTTTGTTATGTAAGTTGGTTTTAAATGATAGACAAATAAACCTATTGCAGAAGCAGCTGCTTCCGCAATAGGCTAATCACTGATACTCCGGGCTCACCGGAATGAAGCCATTATTGATACAATTGCCCGCTGTCTCCGGCATTTGGGTTCTGGGACTGTGCCATGTACTGCTGGATTTGCGGCTGGTTTTCCGGAACAACCTGGTACATGGCGCCGATTTTTGCCGTATCCACAGATTCTGCCTGGTCAACCGGATAGTAGCCTTTCGATGCCATATACTGCCACATGTCATAGGCGTGGGCGCAGCTCATCATAAAGGCAGTCTGGCAAAACGACCGGATTTCAGGATTTGCCATTTCCATCGCCGCCCATGCATATTCCCGCCCGGCCCGTTTCAGCGTTAACAGATACGCAGTTGCCATTTCGCGGTCGTTCATATCTTCAACCATCGTCCGCGGCTGGACAGGGACAGCCGGCGGGGCCATTTGCAGTGCCATGTTGGAAATCTCTTGGTTTTCATTTAACAACGGCAATTCTTTTTTTGCCCCTTCAGCTTTGTTTAAAAATTCGACTTTCATGTTGTAGTCCCGGATATGGAGCGGAAAATGTTTTTCAAGAATTTCTTTGAACGCCGGATCCTGGACATGCTGGAGCATATATGCCATGTTCGTAATCGAGTTGACACAGCTCATCGCCAGTTCATTTAAATCGTACAGTTCATGTGCGGCTAATTTCATGATTCAACCTCCACTTCATTTTTTAAACCAATCTTATTTTGTTTTAAACGGGGCAGGATATACAGGAACGTTTTCATTGTTTTTTGTAATGGCCGGTGCTACTGTAAAAATAAAGCCGTCCCGGAAATGGGCAGAAGGAGGAGAGCGTTGTGAAGACAGAAACTTTACGTTTAAAGGCGCATCAGAATGCTGAACTGACAGCGTATGTGCTGGACGGATCCCCTGAGTTCAGCAATATTGAGGCGCGCCCGGCTGTGCTTATTTTTCCCGGTGGCGCCTACCGGTTTACCTCGGACAGGGAAGCGGAACCGGTTGCAATGGCATATTTGGCGGAAGGATTCAACGCGTTTGTACTGCGCTACTCTGTCGGGGAAACATTCCGGTTTGAAGCGGCTTTACAAGATGCGGAAGAAGCGATTGCGATGATCCGCGAGCATGCGAAAGACTGGCATACTGACCCTGAAAAAATTGCAGTTGTTGGTTTTTCTGCAGGAGGCCATCTTGCTGCTGCACTTGGTACGATCGGGAAAAATAAGCCCAATGCCTTGATTTTAGGCTACCCATGTATTTTGGATTCGATGAGCGAAAGCCTTGCTTTTCCGGTGCCGTCTGTTGACAAGGAAGTGACTGCCGAAACGCCGCCGGCTTTTCTGTTTTCAACGTTTGAAGACCAAACCGTGCCGATTGAAAACTCAATTGCCTTCTTGCAGGCGTTGAATGCGCATGGCATTCCATTTGAGTCGCATATTTTTCAAAAAGGCAAGCATGGATTGTCGCTCGCCAAACCCCACACTTCAAACGGATTAAAAGCAAATGTGGATGCAGATGTTGAAAAATGGTTTGGCCTGAGCGTTTCCTGGCTTCATAAAGTGCTCGGCCAGTTTCCGGCTAATGCTTAATTGAGGGGAATTTGACGGTCCGGGAAAACGGTTCTTGATGGCTCAGAAAAGGGTTCAAGAAAATCAGAAGTTTCATGTTTTTGGTGCTTTATCACGCGCACAGAGTCCGTCTATGTAAAGGAAGCTGGCGTAAAAATCGCTGTTCCTTAACGTAGAAGGCGTCTACTTGAAGGAAGCGCGCAAAAAATGTCTTGTTCCTCAACATAGAGCGTGTTTATGTAAAGAAAGCAAGCAAAAAAAATCGTAGTTCCTTCACATAGGCTGCAACCGAAACGGCCGGTGCTGTATTATAAACCATTTTTGTAAAATTGGGAGGAATGTATATGTCAAGTCTACATGAAACTTTTGTATTGGAAAACGGGGTGGCGATCCCGAAAATCGGCCTTGGTACATGGCAAGTCCCGAATGGCGAAACCACTTACCATGCCGTATCTTTTGCTTTAAAAAACGGCTATCGCCATATTGATACAGCCTATGCTTACCATAATGAAGAAAGTGTCGGCAAAGCAGTGCGGGATTCCGGCATTGACCGGCGCGACATTTTTGTCACGTCCAAGCTGCCGGCGGAAATCAAGTCGTATGACAAAGCGCTGAAAACATTTGACGAAACAATGGAAAATCTTGGCCTTGAGCAGCTCGACCTTTATCTGATTCATGCCCCGTGGCCATGGAGCGAAAAGGGGGCCGATTATACGAAAGAAAATATTGAAGTTTGGAAAGCGATGGAGGAAATCTATGAAAGCGGGCGCTGCCGGGCAATTGGCGTTTCCAATTTCAGCGTTTCCGACCTGAAAGCCGTGATGGAAAATGCAAAAATCAAGCCGATGGTCAATCAAATCCGTTACTTCATTGGACATACACAGGAAGATGTGACAGCATTCTGCCAGGACAATGGCATTCTGGTTGAGGCCTATTCGCCGCTTGCTACTGGAAAAATTCTGGAAAACACCGAGATACAAAAAATTGCAGACAAATACGGCAAAACACTTCCGCAAGTTTGCATCCGTTACTGCTTGCAAAAAGGCGTGCTGCCACTCCCAAAATCGACGCATGAGGCATTTATCCTGCAAAATGCGGACGTAGACTTTGAAATTTCCAGTGAAGACATGCAATATCTCGATCAGTTGAAAGAGACAGAAAAATAAACGGAAAGAAAAAGGCTGTTCATTTGGACAGCCTTTTGAAATGTACCGGAGCCGATTCCGAAGCGCGATTAAGTGCAACCGTTCTTTTTTCATATTATAATAGTTACAAAAGAACAAAGCAGCAGTTTACAGAAAAGGTATAACAGCAATAACGCCGGCAGTCTGTCAATCCCGGCCGGCACAGGCTGTTTGAAAAAATAGAGAAATCGGCGAACTTTTTACCAGCATTGAAAAATATACAGCAAAGAACCAGGGGGAGCATAAATGAAGATTGTTGCACTTTCGGGCTCGCGAGTCGGCTCGAAAACAAGAACAGCGATGAACTACGCGGTAAACGTGATCCGTGGGAAATATCCAAACGCGGAAGTCACGCTCCTTGATCTGGCGGATTACGATGTGCAGTTCAGCGACGGGCGCCATTATATGGATTACGAAGGGGATACCAAATTTGTGGCGCAAACTGTCATGGACGCGGATGCGCTTATCATCGGCACGCCGGTTTTCCAGGCATCCATTCCGGCGACATTGAAAAATGTGTTTGACCTGCTGCCCGAAAAATCACTTCGGGATAAGGTGGCAAGCATCATTGTCACGGCCGGCTCACCGAAACATTATTTGATTGCCGAGCAGCAGATCAAGCCGATTTTGTCTTACATGCGGGCACAAATTGTCCAGTCTTATGTTTTTATAGAGGAAAAAGATTTTTACCAGAAAGAAATTGTCAATGAAGACGTCCTCTTGCGCATCAGCCGGCTTGTGGAGGACACCGTCATGCTTACGGAAACGTATGCAAAAATAAAAGAAGCAAAAGAAGCAAAAGAAGCAAAAGAAGCAGCGTACATCTCCCGTGATTAAAGCCGCGCACGTACCGGACGATTCAGAAAAGGGCGGACAGCTAAAACTGTCCGCCCTTTTCTGATGCAGGTGGTAGGAGAGTAAAGGAAAATCCCGTTTTTGCAGCTCTCCGGGAAGAAAAAAGATACCAAAAACTGGTGAACGATATTCAATATAAACTGGGAATTAGCCAGGTGTAACTCCTCTGTTTAAACTACAACGGCTTGCAAAAAACTTACCTAAATATAAAAATTTTTCAGAAAAACGGTTTTTCTCTTGATCATTCCCTCCCTGTCCATGTAAAATTAAAATAGCAAATAAATGTTCTCGTTTTTAAATTTGGGAGGGAGTGCCTTGTCTTTTTCATTTATCCATGCGGCTGATATTCATTTGGACAGCCCTTTGGCCGGCCTGGAGCAATACGAGGGGGCACCAGTGGAAAAAATCCGCGGTGCAACCCGTGAAGCATTTAAAAATTTGGTGGATGCGGCGATTGAACGGCAAGTCCATTTTCTCATCATTGCCGGCGATTTGTATGACGGCAACTGGAAAGATTACAATACCGGCCTCTTTTTCACAAGCCAGATGGTGCGCCTGCAGAAAGAAGGCATTCCAGTTTTCCTCATCCGCGGCAACCATGATGCGGCCAATTTGATGACGAAATCTCTGAAACTGCCGGAGAATGTCCACGAATTTCCGGTAAAAGCGCCGGAAACGGTTACCCTTGATGCGCTTGGCGTCGCCATTCACGGGCAAGGTTTTGCACAACGGGCAGTGGAAGAAAATCTTGTGAAAAACTATCCGCCGAAAAAAGAAGGCTATTTCAATATCGGCATTTTACATACAAGCGCGACGGGGCGTGAAGGGCATGAAAATTACGCGCCGTGCACGATAGAAGATATGATGGAGAAGCAGTATGATTATTGGGCGCTCGGCCATATCCATATGCGGGAATTGCTCCATCCGCATGACCCGGCGATTTTGTTCCCGGGAAATATCCAGGGACGGCATATCCGGGAGACAGGAGAAAAGGGCTGCACCTATGTGGAAATAAAAGACGGGACGATTGAAAAGATGGAACCCATCCCGCTTGATGTGTTGCGCTGGACATTATGCCCGGTTGATATGGGCGACATCGAAACGGTGGACGGGCTCATGGACGCGGCCCGCAGTGCGCTTGAAAAGGCATATGCGGAAGCAGACGGGCGTTACTTGGCGGTGCGTTTTGAATTGGCCGGCGCAACGAAAATGCACAGGGAACTGATTGCAAAAAAAGACCTCCTCTTGAACCAGCTGCGTTCCATTGCGCTTGAGACAGGTTTCGGCGAAATCTGGGTGGAGAAAGTAAAAATCAAGACAACAGGGCTGAACGATGCCGATGCCTTTTCCGATGAACAATCGCCAATCGGGACGGTGCTAAAATTTATCCGCAGCACGGCCGAAGATGAGGAGATGCTTGAAGCGCTGCTGGATGAATTCAGCGATATCCGCCAGGCCATTCCGCATGAACTGAAAGAAGGGGAAGACGGGTTTGATTTTTCCAACCCTGGCCTCGTCAAAAAGCGGATAAAAGATGTGGAAGACTTCATTCTTTATTCCTTAACGGAAACGGGGGCGGAAAAGGCATGAGATTTGATTATTTGAACCTGCTTGCTTACGGGCATTTTACAGATCAGATGTTTTCCTTTGATCCGGAGAAAAACTTCCATCTGCTGTTCGGGCCGAACGAAGCCGGAAAAAGTACAACACTCCGCTCGATTACGCATTTTTTATACGGATTTCCGCAAAAAACGAACGACGCTTTCCTCCATGGCAATACGAAATTAAGAATTGAAGGGCTTTTGCGCAACACAAAAGGGGAAGCCCTGCAGTTTACCCGTAGAAAAGGGAAAAAGAATACGGCACTTGACCCGGACGGCAACCCGGTCCCGGAAAATACGGTCGCGGCTTTTTTAAACCATATGCCGGAATCCCAGTTTTTAAACATGTTTGCCCTTGACCATGTCCGTCTTCGTGAAGGCGGCGAAAGCCTTTTGGAAAGCGGGGGCAATGCCGGGGAAAGTTTTTTCACCGCCGCTTCGGGCATCAATGTGCTGCGCCGGGTTCTCGAGAACTTTGACAAACAGGCAGGCGCACTGTACAAAAAAACCGGTTCCGTCCCTGAATTAAATAAGCTGCTCAAGCGGGAAAAAGAGCTTTCGAAAAAAATCAGTGAGCAGCAGTTGAAAGTACAGGCATGGAAAGCTTTCGAGGCGCGTTACCGGGAGTTGGAAAAAGAACTCGGCGCCCTCACCGCAAAAATAAAGACGCTGCGCAGCCAAAAAGAACAGCTGCAACGGGTCAAATGGATTTTGCCGAAGATCGCAAACCGGAAAAATCTTTTGCAAAAATTGGAAGCGCTCGGCGATGTCCCGGATCTTCCGGATAATATTGCCGAAGTCCGTGCCAAAGCGGAAAACAAATGGAACTCTTCCCGGGCAAACTTGGACAAAATTTCCCGGCAACTGGCGGGCACCGAAGCGGAAATGAAAGAAATCAGCATTCCGGAACACATTTTAGAACAGGCTGCCGCGATTACAGCCCTTTACCGCCGAGTGCAACAGTACGAAGACGATGAAAAAATGCTGCCTGAGCTCGAAGGGAAAAAGCAGCAGCTCCAAGCCCAATTGATGTCCGTTATGAAGGAGATCGACCCGGGCCGTGCAGCCGTTGAAAATATAGAACATTACCGGCTGCCTTCCGCCCAAAAAGAAATGATCCGCGAGCTTTGCAAGCAAAAGCCGTTGCTCGACCAGGCTTATGAATCATTGAAACGGGAAGGCGAAAAACTGGAAAAAGAGCTGGCAAAGAAGCTGGAAGAATTGGCTGCCTTGCCTGATCTGCCGGACGTGGAAAAACTTGAAGCCGTCCTGACCAAGGTGAACCGTGCGGGAGACGTGGAAGCGGCGATACACGAGCTGGCCGCGGAATGCCGGCAAAAACAACGGCAGGTGGAAGAAGCCGTCCGTGCTTTGCCGTTATGGGATGGCGGGGTGGAAGAACTTGTCAAACTTCCGGTGCCCGGTTTGGAAGAAACGGTGAAAAAGTTTGAAAAAGAAGCGGAGCAATTGACGCGGCAGCTGGATTCGGTGCAAAGCCGGATTTCCCGGTTGAAAGAGGACATCGAAGCTTCAGAAGAAAGCATCCGCCGGCTTGATTCCATTGCCGAGATCCCGTCTGAAGAAAAGCTGTCGGCCGTCCGTGCCTTAAGGGATGCCGGCTGGCAGCTGATACGCACCAAACTTGAAACCGGCCATTGGCTTGAAACGGCTGAAACATATACAAAGGGAGAGCCGGCCGCGTCGGTTTATGAGAAACATGTCCTTGAAGCTGACCAGATTGCGGATACGATGCGGCTGGAAGCGGAAAAAGTCGGCGAGAAGAATAAACTTTTAGCCGATATTAGAAAGTTCCGCGGGAAAAAAGAACAGCTTGAAAAAGAGAAATCCGGGCTTGAAGAAGCTTTGCGTGCGTGGGAATCCGCCTGGCAAAATCTTTGGGCGCCGGCGCAAATCCGTCCGCTTACGCCTGGAGAGATGCGGGAATGGCTGCAAAAACACGCGCAAATTAAAAGCTTGATGCAGGATTATGAGAAGGCGCAAGAAAAAATGCGCGCGCTTCATGATAGCCATGCGGACTGCTGCAATGCGCTATCTGCCGTGCTGAAAACATTTGCCGCCGTTTCAGAAGGGCAGCCGCTTGCGGAACTGGTAAGTCTTGCAGAAAACGAATTGAAACGAGTCCGCAATCTTGCCGCAAAGAAGGACAGCCTCGAAACGGCTATCCGCGATTTAAAAGAAAAACGGGAAGAGATGCAAACGGAGAAAGCGGAAATCGGGAAGAAACGCGAAGCATGGCTGGCAAATTGGTCTTCGGCTGTCGCGGGCACGGCAATATTGGAAGAGGTGCCGCCGGCGGTTGCTGAATCCCTGCTCGCCCGCTATGAAACATGTATGCAACTCTATGATGCATACAACCAGACTGAAAAAGAGCAGCAAGCCGTTACTGAAAAAATGGCGCGCTTTGAAGAAAAAGTGCAGCATATCCTTGAAACGGCCCAACTTCCATCGAACGGGGAGAATGCCGCTGTTGCCGTAAGCCAGATGTATCAGCTATTGCAAAATGCCCAACAGGACGATGCCGCTTTGAAAAAGCTCAAACGCCGTTTAGAAGACTTGGAGAATGAGAGAAAAGAAGAAACAGAAGCACTGGAAGCAGCTGAAGCGGTTTTAACAGAACTTTTCCAACAGGCAGGCTGCAGCACAATCGAAGAACTAAAGCAAATTGAAACAGCTTTCCTGCTGAAAAAAAGTTTTGAAAAAGACATTCGGCAAATCGAAGCGGACATGCTGGATGCGGGTGCCGGTAAATCACTGCAGGAATTGCTTGATGAGGCGGCCCGGTTTGATGCAGATTCGATTGACGCCGATTTGGCGGAAACCGGGCGTGAACTTGACCGTTTGGAAGCCTCGCGTTCCGAGGTGGAGCAGGAATATGGGGCGGTCAAAAAAGAATACGAAGAACAGATTCGCGGCGCCAACATGACAGCCATTGAAGCCGGCCAGGAAAGGGAAAGCGTGCATGCGCAAATCGCCAGTTTGACGGAGCAATATATCCAGTTGAAACTCGCTGCCGCTTTGCTGCAAAAGGGGATTGAATTTTACCGGAGCCAAAATCAAAATCCGATTTTAAATCGTGCGGGTGATATTTTTGCGCGGCTGACACTTCATTCTTTTGACGGGTTGGCGGTGGATTACAACGAGCAGGACGAGCCTGTTTTAATGGGCGTGCGCGGCGGGGAGAATGTGCCGCTGAACGGGATGAGCGACGGGACGACCGACCAGCTGTATCTGTCCTTACGCCTTGCGAGCATTGAAAAATACGCAGCTGAAAACGAGCCGCTACCGTTCATTGTCGATGACATCCTCGTCCATTTCGACGATGAACGTTCAAAAGAAACATTGAAAGTATTGCTCGAACTTTCCAGCTGCACGCAAATCATCTTTTTCACACATCATCAGCGCCTTGTCGACATGATGCAGGAAATCGCCCCGCCGGAAGCCGTCCAGTACTTGGCTTTCCACGGGCAGAAAATTGCCGTGCATTAAACAGGGCTTGCCGAACAAATCCGTTTTTGCTTTTTATCCGGCCCATTCAGTAAGTGCTGCAATGTTTACCAGATACAGGTTGATTCTTTTCTATCTATGGCTGTGGCTTTTGAATTAAGTTTTTTCGGGATCACTATAAAAGCAAGACAAAATAAAAAAGGCCCCGCTTTGTGCGGGTCCTTCTTTTACATCAGGATTCGGTGGAAGAATATTTGTAAAAGCCTTCTCCTGTTTCTTTTCCGAGTTTGCCTTTGTCAATGTATTCCGTTTTCAGCAAGTCTGCTATTTTTTTATACAGTTCATCGCCGGTAGTTTCTGCTTTTGCCAAACTGATATTGTAGGCGGTGTTGATGCCGACAACATCCAGAATTTGGAATGGTCCGGCCGGGGCGCCCGTTGCAATGCGCCATGTTTTGTCAATCGTTTCCGGATCGGCAACCCCTTTTACCAGCAGCATTTGCGCTGCTTCCAACAGCGGTACGAGTAATGAGTTCAGAATATAGCCCGGCTGCTCTTTGTGCAAAGGCAGCGCTACCATGCCAATTGCCTCTGCGAATGCGATCACATCCTGAAACGCTTTTTCACCTGTACCAGGATGTTTCATGATTTCCGCTGTATTGTTTTTCCAAATTTCATTGGCAAAATGGAGCGCCAGAAATTTTTCCGGGCGGCCGGTTGCTTCTGCAAACTGGCTTGGCAGCAGGGTCGATGAGTTCGTTGCAAAGACCGTTTTTTCTGGTGCCAATTTTCCGAGTTTTTGGTAAAAGTCCGTTTTAATGGAAACCACTTCCGGAATGGCCTCAATGACCAGATCGGCAGTGGCTACAGCTTGTCCCAGATCATCAGAAAAAGAAATTCTATGATAGGCTGCGTCCACTTCTTGCTCTGTTGCACCAAGATCTTTCTGGTATCGGGCCTTCAACCCGGAAATTCTTTCTTTTGCCTGTTCGATTGCCTCGGCAGAAATATCATAAACATATACATGAAAGCCTTTAAAAGCCGTTTGATAGGCAATTTGGCTTCCGAGTACGCCGCTCCCTGCAATGGTGATATTTTGAAAGTCCATCATCATACACCCTTTCCCGTTTATGTAACCCCTTACATGTCTATCGTATCACCATGGAAATGAAGCGTCAAAAATTGAATAACTATCAATGGAAAAATGCCGTTTTTCAGGCCGCATTTGGCGTGCTGGCGCTTATTTTCCGGGTTGCCTGCTATTCACAAAATCGTAAATTTCGCCAGGCGAAAAAGCTTTACTCTTTTTATCAAGGTGATATAATATGGGTTGCATTCAAAAGAACGGATGAAAAAGCCCGCAAAATGAAGAAGAGAGGTCTTATGGAAATCAAAGCTGTCAAACTCAAGCAGAAGTCTACTTTTTACCTGAACAGATATTTAACGGGGGATTCTATAGATTATCGGGAAGTCATTGGCATTATTATCCCAATTTTGGTGGATCAGGCGTTTTTGATCTTAATGAGTTTTCTAAATACGGCGATGATCAGTTCTGCCGGCGTCAGTGCTGTCAGTGCCGTAAACATGGTAGATTCATTGAATATTTTCCTTGTCAACGTATTTATTGCAATTGCAACCGGTGGAACGGTGATTGTTGCCCAGTATAAAGGCATTGGCAATAAAGAAATGGTGTCAAAGACGGCGACACAAGCCATTTCTGCTGTTGCTATTTTTTCGGTCGTGCTTGTCGTGTTTGTGATTGTGTTCAACACGCCGACGCTCAATTTACTGTTCGGGAAAGCAGATGCAGCCGTTTTTCATAATGCGAGAATTTATTTGATTGGCAGCTGTCTCTCGTATCCTTTTATTGCGATTTTCCAGGCAGTACTGGGCGGTTTGCGCGGCGTCGGGGAAACAAAGCCATGCCTCGGCTTGTCGCTGTTTATGAACTTAACGAATACCGTGCTCAATGTTGTATTTATCACTATTTTTCATATGGGTGTCGTCGGCCTTGTGACATCCATTTTATGTGCAAGAATTTTCGGTATGATCGCTTCCATTTTTTACGTTATGAAGTACAATGAGACGATTCGTTTTAAAATAAAAAATGCGCTGCACCTTGATTTTTCTTTATTGAAGAAAGTGATGTTTATCGGGATCCCGTTTGCGGCGGAACAAATCTTTTTTAACGGCGGGAAACTGCTGACACAGACATTTATTGTGCAACTTGGGACATTGGCGCTAACGGAAAATGCGATCGCAAGTTCAATCACGCTGCTCTTCCAGATTGGACCAAACGCGCTCAGCATTGCGATTGTTACGATTGTCGGACAATGCATGGGTCGGCGGAATATCGATGACGCGCGGAAATTTGCAAAGTCGTTTATTGTTTTGTCTTCGCTGCTTTATATCGTAACGACAGCGGTTCTTTTGCCGTTTTTCCCTGTCATGATGCAATTGTTTAATCCGCCTGACTCGATTATTCCGACGATCTTTACGATTGTCCTGATTTCTGCGTTCGGGCAGCCGCTGTTATGGCCGCAAAGTTTTATTATGCCGGCCGTGCTCCGGGCAGCAGGTGACTCAACATTTACATCGGTCGCTTCGCTGTTGTCAATGTGGCTTTTGCGGGTGATACTCGGCTATATTTTAGGGATTACATTCGGTTTTGGCATCATTGGCGTCTGGGTCGCGATGATTGCCGAATGGGGTGTGCGCGGGCTCATTTTTATGAACCGCTTCAAAGGTGCCAAATGGTATGCGCATAAACTGGTTTAACGACGGAAAGCAGTGCGATCGTCCGCACTGCTTTTAGTTTTCAAAATGTGAAAACGTTAACAATTTCGACACAGCTTTTTCCGGCTGCCCATGCTATACTACAAGTGTAAGGAAGGAAAGCCCTTACAGTTTGGGATTGCAGGAGACTCAACCATCCCGATTGGTTCCGTCTTCACGCGTATATTTCGAAAAGCCCAGAACGGTGAGCGCAACCGGTCCACTAAAAAGGAATTGGCGAATGCTCTCCGCCCGTTCAGGCAGCTGAAAAGCAAACCTTTTGCCGGGACATAAACGATTGCCGAAAAAGTGATTTGAAGAATCATGGAAACTCCAGGCACTTGAGTAAATGAATGAAAGCAATTGGGGAACCAGTTTCCGACGATGAAAGTTTTCTAAGGAAAGTTTTCAAAAGGAAAAGGCCGCAAAGCAATTCATTCATGAGAAAAAGTGCTGAACAGTCAAATGAAATGTCAATGAACTTTCAGGCAAAAGAATATGGAAAGGCAAAGGAAAGCCGGATCAGTTACGGATCTTTTAAGGCACAAGCTTTAAAAGCAGCAAATCTTAACAAAGATTTGTATCTGTCACGGAGCCGACGACAGGCGTCCTGATAACATCACACTCCGGCAGCCGGGAAAAGGCTGAAAACCCCATTCATAGATTGGGGAGCTACCCCCCGAATGTGAAAATGTATACAGGATGCGGCATGGTTGGGTCCCCTGTAATACCAAACTAAAGGCAGTGCGATGAAGTACCCGTTCATCGCACTGCCTTTTCATTTGGGAAGCATGCCGTTCAAGAAAAAAACAGGATTGCCAAGAAGGTGGGGCTTCCGTTATTTGGAAAAAAGGGAGTGGCCGCGATCGGAATAGGGGGCGAAACAGGTTGGGCTGCAGGGTTCAAGAGGAACAAAAGCGAGTTTGACAACGCCGGAATATCTTTTTTCTCGCTTTCTTCACGCAGGTCAGCCAATTGGACAAAACGAACGCCAGTCGGGGAGCTTTTGTCTAATTGGACCTTCTAACTAGACAAAACATTCGGGAGCGGGGAACTTTTGTCCAGTTAACCCTGCTAATTGGACAAAACGAACGCCGTACAGGACCTTTTGTCTAATTGAAACTTCTAACTGGACAAAACACTCAGGGAACGTGGGGCTATTGTCCAGTTAACCCCGCTAATTGGACAAAACGAACGCCGGTCGGGGAGCTGTTGTCTAATTGGAACTTCTAACTGGACAAAACACTCAGGGAGCGTGGGGCTATTGTCCAGTTAACCTCGCTAATTGGACAAAACGAACGCCGATCGGGGAGCTTTTGTCTAATTGGACCTTCTAACTAGACAAACCACTCGGGAGCGTTGAGCTTTTGTCCAATTAGAGGGATTCTAAGTCAAGATTGTCATTTTCCCCCGCTTTCTTAACGTAGACTTGGCCCGGCCCCCAATCCAAATGCCTGTGTGCCGCGAAACAACCGCGTCCAAAATATCTTCATCAGGCTGTGGGAGACAAAAAAAGGGAGCAAATTTAGCCCCCTGTTTACGAATTGGCTCCTGACTCTTGTTGTTTTTCGACCACTGCCTCATTTGAAATGTTCAGCGTTCCCGTGTACTCCACTAAACCGATCTTGCAGCCGGGGCCGATTTCGATATTTTCCCCGCGAACCGTGCCGGCTTCAGTGTATTCCAAATAGATTTGATCTCCTTCGATGATATCAGCGTGCAACAGATGCCGCTTTTTTCCAAACATGCCGGGAAGCCCGCCTTGCATGCGGACGTCAATTTTCTTCCCGCCGATTTCGCCCGCGCGGCTGTTGCTATACTTTAACGCAATTTCAATTTCTTCCGCATTTAACAGGCCGCCAACTAGAAACTTTCCTTTTGAAATAAAAGCCTCTGCTTCGACATCTTCTTTGACGTCAAGCGACCCTTTGATCTCTGCTTTTTCCGTGCTGAACCGGCCGCCGATTTCCATCTCCCCGCGTACAAGGCTGGTCTTGATTTCCGCATCCCGTTCAATCCGGCAGCTGCCTGAAACTTTCAATTTCTCTGCCTCTACACTGCCGGCAAATATCCCCTCGCCAAAAACTGAAATCGTCTTGGCGGTTGTATTGCCGCTTACCTTGCTTGTACCGCGGATCGACAAGTTCAAACAATCGAGCGCATCGACAATTTCCGCTTCTCCGTTCACTTTTACATTTCCGTACAATCCGCCGCCATAAGCGCCCGAACCATTCACAATCAAAGGATTTCTCTCCATGTTCTGCACGCCTTTCTTTATATTTTCCGGTATTCTTTCACAACCGCTGAGCTGTCTTTTTCAAACGTATCCTTGTACTCCACAAGATCAATTTCGCATTTTGGACCGATTTTTACACGGGCGCCCCGCACCACTTTCGCTGTCGTCATTTCAAGCACAATATCATCCCCTTCAATACTGTCAACCGTGAGGCCTGTGGGCGTAAACGGCTTCAACCAGCTTGAAATAGAATTGACTTTTTTCACCGTGATCTGCTGCTCACCCATTTCGCGGATAAAACAGCGCCACAACGGGTTCATTTCAATCTTTTCGGCATTCAGTTCGCCTTCCATTTTGACGGTGCCGTGGATGTTGATTTCCTCGGCTTCACAATCTCCGGCAACAGACACATTCCCTTCAAGCAGGATTTCCGTTCCTTTCACTTTGCCGCCAAATTTTGCATTCCCGGATACGTGAAGATTTTCTGCCAGGACATCATCCAAAAACTTGGCCGATCCCGAAACCTCCATGCTTTTACTGGAGAGACTACCGTGAAAGGTTGCCGTTCCATTGACAGTGGCATTTTGTGAAACAATGTTTCCTTTAAAAACCGCTATTCCGTTTGATTCCAAATTTTTACACTTGATTTCACTATTCACTGTTCCTTTTCCGCTCACGATTACGTCGTCAAAAGTCCCGCCGTTTGAGGATGCGACTCCGTTTATGACAAGATTTCCCACTTTTGCCCGCCTCCTATAGCCATTTTCCTTTTAATTCTGCTGATAACTCCATCAGATCAAGGTTGACAATCACTTTTGCTTCACGGTCAAACAAAATATCTTCCGCTTTTTTTGTCAAAAAGCAGGTGGAAACGCCGAACTTCCGGATCAGCCATACGTTTGTGCCTTCCGTTGCAAAAGATTTTTCTGCATCCTGCAAGAGCCCAACCAGCATTTTTCCTTCCTCAAGGGAAATCTCCCCGCCGTGCAAAAGTTTTTCCAATAAAAAAATGGCGAGCACTTCCTCAAAAGGAAAAGCCTGTTCTTGCGCCTGCGTTTGGTCGATGTAAAAATTTAGTACAAAATCGGAGGCAATACCCCGTTTCAGTATATCTGCCTTGCTGATCCGTTTCCCGCCGCCCGGTGCAAACATTTCGGCAAGCGCATCAAGCGAAAGGTTTTCTTTCATCGCCTGGATTTTTTCAATCCGCTCCAAAATGCGTTCACGGGGGAAAAAGGTTTCCTGCCCGGTAAACGTCGATTTGCGGATAAACCAGTCTTCCGGAATCAGGTTTTTCCGTTTCCACCGGTATAATTGCCCATAGGAGATGCCGGTTTGTTCGAGCAGATCTTTTTTGGAAATTAAGTCTTCATCCATTTTCGCCACTCCTTTGCTGTTTTTAATATAACATAACACTGTTACACTGTAAACAAGAAAGCAAATTTAGAAAATTTCATCATAACGGGCTCAAAATATGTTATAGTTATATCTATACATAGGATTGATGTTCAGGAGGAAGAAAAACATGATTGCGGAAGAATTCAAAAGGATGCTCGGCCAGAAATCGGTCATCCGGGAAATTGCTGAATACGGGGCAGTGCGGGCAAAGGAAATTGGGTCTGAAAATGTTTTTGATTATAGCCTTGGCAATCCGAGCGTGCCGGTCCCTCAAGCTTTTACCGAAAAACTTATGGAACTTGCGAAAAATCCGGCGGTGCACGGCTACAGCCCGAGTCTTGGGATTGATTCCGTCCGTGAAAAAATTGCAAATTCCTTAAAGCGGCGGTTTGGCATGCCGTACCGGAAAGAACATATTTTTATGGCGACAGGAGCAGCCGGCGCCATTGCACACGCGTTAAGGGCGGTAACCGTACCGGGAGATGAAGTGCTCACGTTTGCGCCGTATTTTCCGGAATACGTGCCATACGTTAATCAAACGGGCGCGGTGTTAAAAGTTGTTCCTGCTGATACGGAAAATTTTCAAATTCATTTTGACGCGTTCCGCCGGATGATTTCGCCCAAAACGGCAGCCGTTTTAATCAACACGCCGAACAATCCTTCAGGTGCTGTCTATTCGGAAGCTACGATCCGGGAATTGGCGCAGATTTTGCAAGAAAAAGAGCGGGAATTCGGGCATGAGATTTATATCATTACAGATGAACCGTACAGGGAAATTGTGTTCAAGGGTGTAGAGGCCCCGTACGTTGCAAAATATCATCCGTACACGATTACATGCTACTCTTTCAGCAAGTCGCTGTCGCTGCCAGGCGAGCGGATCGGGTACGTGGCTGTGAACCCGGACTGCCCGGATGCGGAATTGATTGTCAATATGTGCGGCCAGATCTCACGCGGCATCGGCCACAACTGCCCGCCGTCAATCATCCAGCTCGCTGTTGCCGAAGTGCTGGACATCACGGCGGATCTTTCAGTCTATGAAACCAACATGAATATTTTGTACGATGCCTTGACCGATATGGGTTTTTCCATCACAAAGCCAGGTGGTACATTCTACATGTTTCCGAAAGCCTTGGAAGACGATGCTGTGGCATTTTGCAAAAAAGCACTTGAATATGACCTGCTGCTCGTTCCTTCTGATACGTTTGGTGTTCCGGGCTACTTCCGGATTGCCTACTGCATCCCGACAGAGAAAGTGAAACGGTCGCTTGCAGCGTTCAGGAAACTGGCAAATGAATATCAACTATGAAGCATTTGGCCAGTCCGCCGTATGTCGTGTAAAACAGACTTAAGCTTTTGCATCGGGGCTAAGTCAACAATTTTCATGGTGTTTGCGGCCGGTAGCAAACTAACAATGTTTCGCCCGTTTTATAGAATAAAGTGAACTTAACTTTAAAGCCACTTATCCATCTGCATGGTGTTTGCAGCCGGTGGCAAAATAACAATGTTTCCCTGTTTTATAGAATAAAGTGAATTTAATTTCAAAGCCACACATCCATTTGCATGGCGGCTGTTTTTTTCCGGCAGGGAGCATCTCCTGTGGTTCAACAACCCAATAGTGCTAGAGACAGGCAGCTTATGATTTTGAGATCATGGAGTCTAAGTACTTGATGATCTCTTCTTTGTTTTCGGAGACGGATTCTTCCCTAAGCTGGTCTTTTTTCATTTTTTCCTGTGCTTTTTGCAATATCTTTTCTCCTTTTTCTGCCGGGACCACAACAACTCCGTCCGCATCACCCACGATAATGTCCCCGGGATGTACGGCTACTCCCCCGCAGGAAATGGGGACGTTTATTTCGCCAACACCGCTTTTTCCGCTAGCGGCCACAGTTGTGCCTCTGCAAAAAACAGGATAGTTCAGTTTTTTAACGCCATCTATATCGCGAATGACGCCGTCCACAACGATCCCGCTTATGCCTAAAGTTTTTGCCATCCCGACCACAAAGTCGCCAGCAATGGCTCTGTACTCATCCCCCTTTGCATCCACGACAAGAACATCGCCAGGTTGTGCATGTCTGATGGCTTTTAGGACGGCTAAATTGTCACCCACCGGCATTTTAACAGTAAAAGCTTTGCCGCAGAGAAAATAGGAAGATTTCAATGGCTTAATCCGCGGGTGCAAGTTATTCAAGCCGTCCATAGCATCTGATATACATGTGGTAGGAATAGAACGGAATGCGTCTACAAATGCATCCATAGTTGAACCCTCTTTCTTTAAGACTGGTTTTATGTATACTATACTGAAATAGAGAAAAAAATGAAAATAAAAAATTGTTATATTCATTCATAACAAAAATGAATAGAGGAGAGGAGAAAAGCCGCTGAAAAAGTCCAAGAGAAAACGGCAAGACACCGCGCCATTCATAGTGTCTCACCGTTTTTCAGTGTCTTCTGCCCGGGCAGAGGGGAGGTATTTTTACTCGTACACCACCTCAAACTCCGCCTTGTAACTTGCAAAGTCCTGTTTGTTAAACAATGGCAAATATAGCCCAATGTTCATCAGTTCGTCGCCGCCGTAGATTTTGCCTGTTTCAATATGCCGGTAGTTTTTGTCCGGGTCAAGGCCTGCCAGTTTTAATATTTTCAACTGGCCGGCTGCTTCAGACAGTACGTTGAAAAAATAGGCAATGGTATGGTTGCGGTCCGGTGAGACAAATTGCCAGGCGGCGCTGTTGCCTTCAAACGGGCTTATCAGGCGGTAAAACCGGCCAAACTGGAACAATTGCCGGTGTGCTTTGTAAAATGCAACCTGTTCCCGGATCACTGCTTTTTCATCTTCCGTGCATTTTGTCAAATCCAACTCATAGCCGAAATTGCCGCCCATTGCCACGTCACCGCGCGTCGATAACGGCGTAACCCGGCCGGTTTGGTGGTTCGGAACGGCCGAGACATGCGCGCCCATCGTAACCGGTGGGTAGGCGAGGCTTGTGCCATACTGGATTTTCAAACGGTCGGCCGCATCGGTATTATCGCTCGTCCACGTTTGCGGCATATAATACAGCATGCCCGGATCAAAACGCCCGCCACCGCCGGAACAGCTTTCAAACAAAATATCAGGATAACGCGATGTCAACTTTTCTAAAAAGTCATACAGCCCGAGCATATAGCGGTGGGCGGTTTCTCCCTGGTTTTCCGGCTCCAGCAGGGCGGAATGGACTTCTGTCATATGGCGGTTCATATCCCATTTGATGTAATCAACATGGACATGATCCAGAATGTCTGTCATCTGCCGGAAAATATTTTCGCGTACATCCCTACGGCTAAAATCGAGCACATATTGGGAGCGCCCTTCAGAAAGCCCGCGGCCCGGAATTTGCAGTGCCCAGTCCGGATGTTCACGGAAAAGGTCGCTGTCCCGCGAAACCATTTCCGGTTCAAACCAGAGGCCGAATTGCATCCCGCGTTTATGGATTTCTTCTGCCAGGTTTTTGAGCCCCATCTTTATTTTTTCGGCGTATTCATACCAGTCCCCTAAAGAACTGCGGTCATTGTCCCGGTGGCCGAACCAGCCGTCATCCAGTACAAATAGCTCAATGCCGAGCTTTTGCGCCTCGTCGGCGAGTTCAAGCAGTTTTTCATCATGAAATCGGAAATAGGTCGCTTCCCAGTTATTGATCAATACAGGGCGTTCCGCATCTTTATGCTTGCCGCGCAAAAGGTGGCGGCGGTAGAGCGTGTGAAACGTTTGCGACATCCCGTTCAGCCCGTCTCTGCTGTATACCATCACCGCTTCAGGGGAATAAAAAGTGTCACCCGGCTCCAACGCCCAGCTGAACCCGAAATCATTCAGCCCGATTCCAAAGCGTACCTGGCCGAACTGGTCCTGCTGCACCATTCCGGCAAAATTGCCGCTGTAAACGAGGTTCACTACATATGCTTCACCTTGGAATTCCGTTGTTTCAGGCTGGACAAGCGCCAAAAACGGATTTTCCTGGTGGCTGCTGGCGCCGCGCTTGCTGTCTATCCGCTTGATGCCGTCTGTTACGGTTTCTCTTGCTATTTGCCGTTCGCGTTTATGGGCGCCGGGGAGATGCAAAAGCTCAAAATTTCCGGCTGGGAAATCGACATTCAGGCTCATCAAGCGTTCAATTCGAACAGGTTTGTTTCCGCCGTTTGTCAGCACAGCCGCGCGGGAAATCGCCGGAAAATCGCGAAAGATGGTATATAAAAGCGTTAATTGAAGGCCTGTAAGCTTGTCTTCCAACATGATTTTCAACGTTTCGGCTTCATTTTGATTGGCAAAAGTAGCGGGAAGCCCGGGAAGCGCCGGCTTGCCCTTTAAAATGTCATACGCCCGGTAGCGGAAGTCCGTGACCGTTGACCCGTCCGCATGTCGGATAATATGTGCCGGCTCACGGAAATCGCCGTTGCCGTAACCCGGGAATTCCTGCAGTACCGTATCAAGAGAAAATTTGCGGTCTTTTGCACCGGGCGGGTTCGGGGAAAAACTGCGGTCAATGCGCGGATAGGCGCGACCTCCGTGATAGGATCTCACCGGCTTTCCCCAATACAGATGTTCAACGTAGCCGAATGCATCTACTTGTAAAAGGTAACTCACTTCATCATTTTGCAAATGGAAAGTTTTCGTTTGTTCATCAAAACTAATCATTCATCTTCCTCCTCGTATCGTAAGTGCAGAGGTTTTCGTTTTGCTGCTTCAGTTGGAATGGCCGAGGCATCCCCAGTTTCGTTCAATATGATAATACGGTTAGAGAAAATTCTTTTGGGTAAAGGAATGGTGCATCTGCTTTACCGAAAGAATCCGTTTACACTATACTATCATTTTAGTGTTTGCATCCGTCCTTGTCACTTGATTTGTAGAGAAGCTGTGCGGGCGTATCTATATCCAAGGAATGCTGCGGTGGTCTTTTTCCGGAAAAATTTGGCATAAAAAAGTTAGCGTCAGGTATTGCATTCTTGTGCTGGCGTTGTAAAATGACTATTATTAAAAGTAGATGAGAAACAATTTGTTAACATTTACACAATGGAGCTGATGATGATGCGGGAAACCATTTCAAAAGAAAATATCCGGGAAAGAGTGCGCGACATTGTGTTGAATGATTTCGATGATGACCCTTCGAAAATAAAGGATGACACCCTTTTTGTCGATGATCTCGGTGCAGACTGGATTGATCTTTCAGAGCTGGCTGTGGAGTTATCAGATGAATTTGATCTCGATATAGAGGAAGATGAAATCAACAAGCTCGTTTCCATTGAAAAGACAACAGATTATATATATGAAAAACAGCGAAAATGTCGTGAACATCTGGCAATCAAACTGCCAAAAATACTGGAAATCAGAAAGCAAAACAAGGCCCGTGGATAACTCATGATTCACGGGCTTTGTTTTGCTTATGGGTTGCTGATTAAGCAAAATTTATAGATTTGGTTTATAAAAATCAAGAGAAGAGTTTGCACTCGCAAGCTGTTTCATCGTATTAGAAGACAGAATCCTGCATTTTGCAGATAGTTTCTTCTATATATTGAGACAGCATTTGCTGATCAATGGGTAGAAAATCGGATTCGCCCAGCAAGCTCTATTTACGGGATGGCTTGCAACGGCGCGATGCACATTTGCAAACCGCTTTTTTTCCATTATACTATTACAAGGCAGTGAAACGCCCGTTTTTTTGAATCGAAAATTTTACACTTTAAACGTGTTCAAGATATTTGTTTTTCAATGGAAGGAGAGATTGGATTGGCCATTTTGCAAGGGGAATCATTGGTGACAGAAATCCGCGGCCTTGATGCAAAAGGTTCCGGGCAGGCGGTTGTCTGGCGTGAAAATGAACTTGGTAACGCGAAAAAATTAAAACTGACCATTCCGCGTACGCTTCCGGGGGAAAAAGTACGCGTCACCGTGGACCAGCCGGAGAAAAGAAGAAGAAAGGCGCTGCCGGATGAAATTCTGAAAGCCCATCCGGAAAGGGTGGTGCCCATGTGCCCGCACTTTGACCGTTGCGGTGGCTGTGTCTGGCAGCACTGGGCATACGAGGGGCAGTTAAAACAAAAAACTGCCCATGTAAAAGAAGCCATTGCCGCACAAGGCTTTGACCCGGCGCTTGTCCGTGATACGATCGGCATGGACAATCCTTGGCATTACCGCAATAAAATGGAATTTACATTTGCTCCGGATGGATCGCTCGGCCTCCATGAGCAAGGGAATTTCCGGAAAGTGATTCCACTTGAAACCTGCCTGATTGCCGGAAAAGAAATGGTGGATGGCACGATGGAAGTGGCCGCGTGGGTAAAAGAGCATGGCTTAAAAGGCTATGACAAAGATGCGCACGAAGGCCTCTTACGCCACTTAATGGTGCGCCAGTCTTTTGCAACAGGGGAAATGATGCTCGCCCTGTTTGCAACAAAAGCGCCGGATGGGGAACTAGCTGAAGCGGCCCGCGATTTGGCAGAGCGGATCACCGGCAAATTCCCGCAAGTAAAAAGCCTGCTCTGGCTCGAAAATACCGACTGGGCAGACCGGACACAGGCGGAAAAAACACATGTCCTCTCTGGACGTGATTTTATTTACGATGAAATGGGCGGTTACCGTTACCGGATATGGTTCGATACATTTTTCCAAACCAACCCGGTACAGGCACAGAAACTCGTCGATCTTGCGCTTGAAATGGGCCGGCCGGAGAAAACGGAAAAAATGATTGACCTGTTCTGCGGCGTCGGCACATTCTCGCTGCCGTTTGCGGACCGTGTCGGGGAACTTGCCGGCATTGAAATCGTCGAAACCTCGATTGAATCTGCCAAACGGAATGCAAAAGACAATGGCATTTCAAACACATATTTCCTTGCCAAAGACGCACGCAAAGGGATAGATGAAGTGCTGGAAAGCTTCGGCAACCCGGAACTGTTGCTTCTCGACCCACCGCGTTCCGGCGCCGGCGGCAAAGTGATGCGCAAAATCGGCCGGGCCCAACCTGCGCGCATTGTCTATGTCTCCTGCAACCCGGACACATTTGCAACGGATATAAAAGAACTCGAACCGTTTGGCTACAAACTGACTGCCGTCCAGCCGGTGGACCTGTTCCCGCATACGGTGCATGTGGAATGTGTGGCGCATTTGGTTTTAGATGTGTAAACAGCAACGATACAAAGCCCTGATTTTGTGAAAATCACCTTTCCAAAATCAGGGCGATTTTTTATTCAAAATCAAAAATCTCCAATAGCCGGCTTATTACCGGGACTATAATGAATATTTATGATTTGTAATAAAATTTTCCGAATTTTTCTTTCCAATGAGGTATAATAAAATAAAGCTGGAGAGAATGAGCGAAACATTGCTATTTTGTTACCGGTTGCAAAAGCAATTAGGATGTAAAATGGATGACTTGGTCTAAATGTAAAAAACTAAGTTCAGTTTTTAGAGTAATATGATTTTTCAATAGAGATGAGGGATAAGAAATGGGAATTGATTTTCACAGTAAGCAAAATCGATTGACTTATACAACCCGTGTTGCGGATCGTTCCTGGATTGACATGATGAAAAGTCTGCTAACTGTCGAGCATATATCAAACGCTTTAGATATCGGGTGCGGAGGAGGGATTTATTCGAAAGCCCTGGCAGATATGGGCGTTCAAACTGTTATAGGCATCGATTTTTCGGAACCGATTCTTGAAGGAGCGAAGGAAAATTGTAAAGACTATAAAAATATCTCCTTTCAACTCGGAAACGCTTATGATACAGGCTTAGAAAGTCAAAGCTTTCAATTGGTGATTGAAAGAGCGTTAATACACCATCTTTGGGATTTGCATGCTTGTTTTAAAGAAGCACACAGACTGTTAAAGGATGGCGGGGTTTTTATTATTCAAGATCGCACACCCGATGATTGCTTATTAGAAGGAGATAACACAAACATCAGAGGGTATTTATTTGAGTTATTTCCAAAATTAATTGATGAGGAAATAAAACGCAGGCATAGCAGCCAAACGGTCATCGAGGCTTTGCAAGAAGCAGGGTTCAAAAAAATTGAAGAAGTTAAATTATGGGAAACAAGAAAGGTGCACGAAAATAAAGCGCAATTATTAAAAGACATAAGTGAAAGAACAGGAAGAAGCATTTTGTATGAACTGGATGATCAAGAACTAAGTTTGCTGACCGATTATGTCCAGAAAAAGGTGACAAAGGAAAATAACATCGTTGAAAAAGACCGGTGGACAATATGGAAGGCAACTATTTAGCTGATTGACCGCCTGCAGGGCAACGGGTAAGAACAACTACCCACTTTCCCCAATTTTGCAGGCGTAAAATTAGAAGATCCGGAAATGCATCAAAAGGGGGATGTTCAATTTTATTTACTAAATCCTGAACAATATTTATGTGTTTATGAGGCTTCCTCTATGAATAGTTATAGAGCAGATCATAACAATTATAAAGACATTGATAAAATAGATTTCCGAAAATATAAGTCCTGAAATTGAAGTATTTTTAACCAATTTCGGCCATTTCCTGGACAGTGCCGAAACGCGGCAAATTAGGGAAAGTGGCCGGTACTGCTATTTTAAGGCCGGGCCAGAATCAATACCCTTCAATGTCGCAGCAAACGCTATTGATTGAGTATCGTTTTAAAAGATGTCTCATGGCTAACCCAGATTCTGCTTAACGGATAGGACGTCCTGATATCTCACAGCACCTGAGCCATGTGGAGTGTGTTTGCATTTAAAAAATATAATGAGAAAATAAACCACAAGGCGGTGAAACGTTTTGAGAGTGAGCCGTGAAGAATTAAAGCGGATGATTGATCAAATTCCTGAACAAGATGTCCTTGAAGTGTATGATTTTATTGAATTTTTAACCTTCAAGCGGGGAGAACAAGCACTAAACGAAAAGGAAGTTGAATATCTGGCAAAAGATGAAGAAGTTGTTCGTCAGGTTCAAAAGAGTCGCGAAGATCGGCGAAACGGACGCATTTACAGCAAAGAACAGGGGCTTAAGTATCTTCGGAGATGTTTCAAGGGGTCTTAAGCGTGGACAAAGAGTATCGTGTATTTTGGTCACAAACTGCGCTGGACGAATTGAGCAATATTCGGGGATACAAACAAGAAGGCATATGCTTATTGGGGTTAGTATGAAACATAAACGCTTGGAACAAAAAGGATCGCTTGGTCAGCTTTCGTTAGCTCGTAAAAGTAACGATAAGTCGAGAAGCCCCTACTTCGAGTGACCCGTCGAAGTGGGAGTAGTTCACTGTGGAGCCATTTTTATACGTATATGTCAATTCTATTTCGTGCAATGTTTGTGCTCGCCTGAAGCGGGAGAAGGGAGAAAAATGAACAATCAATTTCGACGAGAAGATATTGACTTTTATTCAAATGGAACAAGGTGTAGCGCGTGGCTATATCTACCCAATGTAGATAAAAGATGCCCGGTAATTGTAATGGCTCATGGCTTGGGTGGAGTGCGTGAAATGCGGTTGGACGCATATGCTGAAAGGTTTGCTGCTGCCGGGTATGCCTGCTTTTTATTTGATTATCGTAACCATGGAGCAAGTGACGGAAATAAAAGACAACGGATAAATGTAAAAGAACAACTTGCAGATTGGAACTCTGCCATTGATTTCATCAAAAAGAATGATAGGATTGATGATAGTAAAATACTCCTGTTTGGAAGTTCGTTTAGTGGGGGACACGTTATAACCCTATCAGCTTATCGAATAGATATTCTTGCAACCGTGGCACAGTGCCCATATACAAACAATTTAGCTACAATGAAAACGGTCTCACCGCTATCTGCCCTAAAAATATTCCCCTTTGTCATAGCCGACGTTTTATCTTCTATTACCGGGTATCATCCGGTCATGATTAAATTGGTGGATGCGCATGGGAAAGTAGCGATGATGGCTGTTCCTGATTACAAAGAGGTTTTTAAGTTGATGCCTGAAAATTTAAAGTTTGTGAATAAAGCCCCTGCAAGAACGATTTTGGAATTTTTTAAATATTCGCCTAGTAGATATACTAAAAATATAGAAATACCGATATTTTATGCGGTTTGTCGGAAAGATATATTAGCACCTGCTTGGGCAACCATAAAGTGTGCAAAACGCTCCAAGAAAGCAACGATTAAAGCGTACGATTGTGGACATTTCAATATTTATTTAGGTGATTATTTTGAAAATACAATAGTAGATTATATAGACTTTTTTGATAAAATTACAAAAGGCTAGTTGGATAATCAAATGCAACAAGCTAAATAAATGAAAAAAAGAGCATGATAAACCGTTTACGATGAAAACGCAATCAATACGGAGGTTTATCCATGGTGAAGATTTCCACCCTTCGTGCAGAAGGAAAATCCATACAAGTAATCGCTGATGTGGTTGGCTGTAAAAAAAATACCGTATCTCGGGAACTGAAGCATGGTACGGGCAGCATTTGGGGTAACATCCTGTGCTTTTTTCCATATTTTACGGGCAATAAATTTGCTGTTGCACAAAATTCGGGACTATGATATGGTAAGAGTAATGAAAATGAATATTCACAATAGTCTACTAGGGGCGCCGGGTTGGCTGAGAAGTACCCTTTGAACCTGATCTAGTTCGTACTAGCGAAGGGAAGTAGGTGATGAAATTACACCTGATGATTTGTAATTGATACACCCGCTTTCCGATGGAGGGCGGGTTTTTTATTTTGAGGAGCCGCCTCTGGCCATCGCTCGGGGCAAAGGGAGAAACCAGCCTGCAAACCGCAATCGGTTTCCCGGTAAACAAGGAGGAATCATTGTTGAAACGATCTTTTACAGAAAGGCTATATCAAAATGTCCAACCGATTTGGGAGAAAAACCATAACCATCCTTTTGTCGTGGGACTGGGGAACGGAACTTTAGAAAGAGATAAATTTATCTATTATTTAAAGCAGGATTACGTATATTTAGTTGAGTACGCAAAACTGTTTGCCATGGGTGTTGTGAAAGCGGGTAACCTCGGCATGATGACGAGATTTGCTGCGGTGCTCCATGAATCGTTGCATTTTGAGATGGAACTGCACCGCCAATACGCTGCCGAGTTTGGCATTACACGCACGGATTTAGAAGCAACCCAACCAACGCCGGTTAACCTTGCTTACACGAGTTATATGCTGCAAGTGGCCGCCAATGGAAGCTTGGCTGAACTTGTTGCCTGCTTGTTGCCGTGTGCCTGGGATTATTGGGAAATTGGGAAACTGCTAAAAGTAAATCATCGAGACACATTGGAGGCCAATCCTTACAAGAAATGGATCGAAACCTATTCTTCAGAAACGTTCGGCTCCGGAACGCAGTGGTTAATTGACTTAATGGACCAACTGGCAAGCGGAAAATCAGAAACGGAACTGATGGCCTTAGAACGCCATTTTCAAATGGCCTCAAAGTATGAATACTTATTTTGGGATATGAACGATAAAAAACAAGACTGGCCGGTCTGATTTTCATTCGCAACTAAAAAGGAGGGAAGTTTGGTTCTAATGAGAAAAACACAAAAAATAACAGCAACTGCAGTTATTGCGGCTGTAACGACTGCATCCAGCAGCTTGATTTATATCCCGGTCGGTTTTGCAAAAATTTTTCCGGTACAGCATTTTGCCAATATACTCTCGGCTGTTTTGCTCGGCCCCGGTTATGCGGTTGCGCAAGCCTTTATATCCTCGCTTTTACGTAACTTGCTTGGGACAGGGAGTATTTTTGCCTTTCCGGGAAGCATGATCGGCGCGTTTTTGGCAGCTTATCTTTACGCGAAGACGAATAAGCTCATTTTTGCCTTTGTCGGGGAGGTCATGGGGACGGGCATTCTCGGTGCCCTGGCCTGTTATCCCATTGCTGTTTTTCTGCTCGGCCAAACATCAACGCTTTTCGGATTTATCCCTGCCTTCTTTTTAAGTTCTTTTGCAGGGGCCATTTTTGGCTATGTTTTGATAAAAGTTTTACAAAAAAATAAAGGATGGGGCAGGATGATCAATCATACCGTAAGCAACCGTAAGTTTTGAGCGAAACACCGGGGAGGAATGAAGGCATTGCCACGGCGCATACAGGATGCCAGCTATTGATAACCGGCCAAAATTTATGCCAGCAAAATCAGGCTCTTGAAAGCAGAGCCTGATGCTGTTGGCATTATGACGGCACTCCGGCATAGTCTGAAACCTTCGCTGGCCGGATCCATTTGCCAACCGGCTCACCCTTGATACCACCGCCATCCAGATCAAATACGAGCTGTCCTCTTACAAAAGTTTTCGTAACCCGGCAATCAATTTTTCTGCCGATATACGGGCTGTGCTTATGGCGGTAATAGAGGTCTTCCGCACTTACCGTGTATGGCCGGTCGGGATCGAGAAAGAGGAGATCCGCATCTTTTGCGAGCGCAATTTCCCCTTTCGATTTTAAGCCAAAACGTTCGGCAGGGTTGGTTGCAATCATGCGCGTAAATTGCGTAATGGGAATATTGCGCTTTTTGACAGCCTCATCGAACATCAAATCGACATTATTCTGGCACCCGGTTATGCCGCCCCATACCTCAAAAATATTTCCGGTTTCGCTGTCCTTCATTACAGGCGGGCAAGGGGAATGGTCGGATGTCAGCATATCGATTTTTCCTTGTTTCAATCCTTCCCAAAGTTTTTCCTGCTCCGCTTCGCTGCGTAAAGGCGGGGAACATTTTGCAAGCGGGCCGATTTCCGCAAATTGGGCTGTTGTGATTGTAAAATAATGTGGGCACGACTCAAGCGTGACATCCTGTCCTTCGTTCCGCGCTTTCGTAATTTCTTCCACTCCTTCCGCACTGCTGACATGGACAAAATGCAGTTTGCACCCGGTTTGTTTCGCAAAATACAGCGCCCGCTTGATGGCATCCACTTCAGTAAATACCGGCCGTGTTGCAACATAATCAGCCGGGCTTGTTTTCCCTTGTTTAATCATCTCCTCTGCTAACCCATCGGTAATGGCGGCATTCTCTGCATGAATCAATAAAATATGTCCCAGCTCGGCTAATTTTTTCATCCCCGCATAAAGCGTGTAATCATCTACATTTTTAAAGTCTCCCGGCAAATCGGTTCCGCAGCTGGCCATAAAACATTTATAAGCAACAACACCGCAATCGGAAAGTTCTTTTAACTGATCGAGATTACCTGGGACTAATCCGCCGTAAAAAGCGTAGTCCACATAGTTTTTGCCGGCGGCAGCGGCAAGCTTTTTTTCTAAAGCATCTTTTGTTGTCGTGGCAGGCAGCGCATTTAAAGGCATATCTACATAGGTTGTCGTTCCCCCGGCGGCAAGCGCCTTTGTTCCGGTTTCAAATCCTTCCCATTCCGTCCGCCCCGGTTCGCACATATGCACATGGATATCGACCATTCCCGGCATCACATATTGGTCTGAAGCGTCATAAACTTGTTCTGCCGTTTCCTCAATTTTATCCGCAATTACAGCAATTTTTCCATTTTGGATGGCAAGATCAGCAATTTTAACGCTGTTTCTAAAAACGACTTTTCCATTTTTAATGAGCGTATCATATTTCGTTGTGAATCCCCTCCCTGTGATTTGGTTCGAGAACGACTGTATTTTGAAAAATTGTATCCTTTTTAAATTTTGAAAATGGAAATGCGTATTTTGACAGAATGACATAGGCTAAACCAGCCGCAACAAAGCCGATGATCCATGCCAGTTCCACTTTTGCAAGTGCGGCAGCCGCGCCAATTACTAATGAAATGACAGCCGCAGGGTTATAGCCGGAATAAGGCCCGTCTTCCGCGTACAAGTCGGCGATATTTACCTTTTGTTTTCGGAAGATGTAGTACTCAATCAATAGAATGGCTACAATCGGACCTAAAAATGCCGAGTAAGCCAGAATAAAAATGTCGAGCCCCTTTGCTGAAGAATCCCGGACAAGCACCCATGGAAAAGATGCAAAAGCAAGCAGCCCTGTAATGGTGACAGCATACTTAAATTTTAATTTCGTAAGCAATGTAATGACGTAAGTTGGCGGAATAATATTGGCAACCATATTCACCGAAACGGTCCCGATCACGATAAACGCAGACACGAAAAATGTAATATAAGGATTATCGACCACCACCGAAAAGGCCTTTACAGGATTTGTAATACCGGTAGCAGAAGCAAGCATGGCCCCCATCGTTAAAGCAAACCCGTATGCGATAAAGATCGGAATAAAATACAATAACCTTCTTTTTGTATGGCTGATCCCGGCTTTCAATTCTCTTGAATAATCCGCTGCACTTAAAAAGATGGCGGCATAATTGCCCATAAACGTCATGATAAAAGCAAAGAATGGCAGCCCCCACGTTCCTTTTGCATGCACCCATTTGTTTGCAATCGTGGCGCTATGGGATGTGAGAAGAATGCTGAACACATAGAAAAGTGCAGCTAAAATCACGACTGAAGTCAGGGCCTCCACCCACTTAATCGCATGAAAGCCATAGAGGGAGAGCGCAATTTGAAACAATTGGAGCACGATAAAGCAAACAGCCGCATTGTCAAAAGCTCCGCCCGTTGCAATTTTGGCCATTTCATTTAAAGCCGTGCCGCCAATCCAGCTTTGGTATCCGTACCAAACAATGGCAGGTATACCGCGGCAAAGCGATGTGAATATCGAACCCTTTACGCCGAAGGACATTCTCAGCTGGACAACGTACGGAATGCCTGTTTTGTAGCCTAATCTGTCGTTCAATGAAAAGATGGTTGAAATAATACTGATGGCGATCAATGCCGCAGCAAAAGTTTGGTAAATGTTTAATGTCGCCATCCCGGCCACAATCAGACTTGCACCAAGCGTAATATTTCCAATATTGACCCCGTCCCCAATCCACATAAAAATATAATTCAAAGGGCCAACTGTTCTGTCTGCATCTGTTTTCGGGATCAGGGAGGGATCCATACTCGCCTTCTTCTGCGGTTGCGGATAAGCACTTTCCAATTGAGTAGCCATTGCTTCAGCTCCTTTTCAATAAATTTACGGTAGTGAATTTGGGATGTTTCTTTTGATGTCATTTAATATCACATATAATGTCATCTGTATTTTTAATATAGCAAAGGATAAACGATTTTTCATTAGCGATTTTGCACAATTCTTTATCTATTTATTATTCAAAATAGATAAAGTAGAACCAGTGTTGGTGTTTTCTTTGTTTTTTATGTAAGGTAACTTAACATGAATAGGAGGGAGAGCTGAAAGATTTTTTCTTGGTGAAAACAAAAGCTTGGGTTTGAGGAGACATCCTTTATCCAAATAATCGCTGCTGTAGGAAATGTAAAAACAGCAGATTCTGCACATGATTCAACCAGGATTTTTTAGCAAAAATGGTCACGGCCGGATTTGTATGGATGTTTTGCACCGAAAACTCGCCTCAGCAATTTCCCCATTCAGTGCTACCAATTTTGTTATAATAGAAATGCTAGGTGAGAGCCCAAAAATATCAGTGATCATTTCTGGTGAGCGAGGACAAATATTGTAAGCGGTTAAGTATAGAATGGTTTTTATATATTGTTGTGTTTACATCAAATCCATTTAGGAAAAGGAGCGTTGCGCATGTCCTATATCGTTGATTTCAAAAATGTGTCTGATGTTGGTCTAGAGTCTTCACCTGTTGCGAAGGCGCTAGCCGGTTTGCGTGCGAATGAGGCGCGCTATTTTATGAATAAATACAAACACGTATTTACTGTTTTGCCAGCTGCAGAAAGCGGAGAGACCCTAGAATATGTGAATAGGATTTTGAAAGAAGAACGCGGCATTGAATTTGCAGCCAAGCCATTGGAAACTTCGCGTTTTCAAGTGGAAAATATCCAATTTGCTTACGTCTTTTACGAGGATGGCCTCGTTGTCAATGTAATGTATTCCATAGATGATCCGAAGAAGCGGGCGGTTGGTTTTAAACTTTCTGAGGGGATGGAAGTACCAAAGGAATTAGAAGGGAAATTTAAATTTGCCAGACAAAAGTCAAAACTGGCCGGCACCATACGGGGGTCATTTTTTGTCATAAAAGGCGAGTATTAAAAGCAATAATCTGGACGAGCTTGCTGGACGAGTCAGAACAGGCCAAAAGCTGATTCGTCCGGCAAACTCTAGTTACTTTTCGTTACGAATAAGTAATCAAAATTGAACAATTAATAGCAGCGCAGTCCCTTTCTAGATCTTTGATTTAGTGGGGGATAGCCGCTATAATTGTTCAAAAAGAAAAATGCAAATCCTGCTGGAAATAAATAACCAATTGGTTTGGGGAATTTTAGAGATGAGATAAGTGTAAATGGTCCGGACCTCCATGGCTGCCATTTTAAAAGGAAACACACTAAAGCGGATGAATGGATCCGTATGAACGGATTTACTGCTAAAAATGCTGTGGGACGCTTCAAATCACTTAAAATGAAAAATTTAAAAATGGAAGAAAGCTCTTCTTGTAGCCGCGAAAAGAGCTTTCTTTTAATGTAGAAAGCCGAGTTGCTGATGGTGCCTACTCATGCGAATGTTTAAAATGAAAACAACGGTGTTAAGAAAAAGCCCCTATTATATAAAATAAACTTAAGTTTTTCATCAAGCATGAGCAACAATTTGCATGAGGCCTACTTTATTCAGCAGGCAACGGAGCCGCGATATTTTGTTCATTTATATAGGAGCTTTTTTAAGATGTTTTTTTCCGGAATGCATTTATGATAAATGAAATTCCTGCAGCGATGAAAAAAGATCCAACGAACAAGACAAGAAAATTAATAAATTTAGCTGGCCTCATTAATTGTAATCCAAATATGGCTAAGACAATCACATAAGTAATGACAAACGTTTTAGATAAAATAAAGCTTTTCAAGCCGTACACCTCCATTCATCATTCATGCTATGCCCAGATCAAGCTTTGAGCAATTTTATTATAGCATCCTTTCGAAATCGCCTCCATAAAATCCAAGGAAAATTAATTTTTTTCCGAACTGTTAACTGTTTTCTCTTTTCTATGTGGTTATCTTCCCGATCATAGGTTACAATCTTGATCAGACACGGCTGCAATAAAATCTTTTCTGCCTGTGGTCAGAAAAAAGGTATTGAAAAGAGAAAAAATTCATTCTATAATATGCGCATAGTGTTGTTTAGCCAACCGTTGTGATTTTCCGGGCATGGGGACCCCTTTTATATCCAAAATTCTGGCTACTGGTTTCTTCAGTTTTATGGTTGGAGGATGGTTCTCTGTCGGAATGTAATGTGAATAGGTGAATCATTTGTCAAACCCTTCACTGAATCCGCTTACAAAAATGACTTCGAACAGGGGTATGGCATGGCAGATGGCGAAAAATCGATATGGGTGGCAGTGGGGAGGCGCCCGTTTCGCAGAGAAGAATGAAAGTCATCCAGTACATTTTTCAGGATGAATGCCATGCCAGGGCGAACATGGCACCGTCAAAAGAACGGAAGCCCATACCCGCCAGCAGCAAGGCAGTCGGAATATTGCCATTGAGCTGCTTTTGGCCGGGAAATGGGGGGAAGGATGCACACTGTTTTTACGCGCAAAAAAGACGACAGCGTGTAACTTAATCAAGGGGATGGGAGGATGAATGCATTTGCAAACAAAAACGTTACAGGAAACAGATGAAAAATATTTATGGCATGCCATGAGGGGAGCCGCAAGTCCCGGGCAGCCCAATTTGATTATCACAAAAGCGGAAGGTGCTTGGGTAACGGACATTGAGGGTAACCGCTATTTGGACGGGATGGCCGGGTTATGGTGTGTGAATACCGGTTACGGCCGGAAAGAATTGGCGGAAGCGGCATACAAGCAGCTTCTTGAGATGCCGTACTATCCGTTATCCCAAAGCCACGTGCCTGCCATTCAGCTGGCCGAAAAATTAAACGAATGGCTTGGCGGGGATTACGTCATTTTCTTCTCTAACAGCGGTTCGGAAGCCAATGAGACGGCTTTTAAAATTGCCCGCCAATACCACCGGCAAAGAGGGGACCTGGACCGGTACAAGTTTATTTCCCGTTATCGCGCGTATCACGGCAATACGATGGGGGCGCTTGCGGCAACAGGCCAGGCACAAAGAAAGTATAAGTATGAACCGCTTGGACAGGGATTTCTTCATGTTGCACCTCCTGACACGTACCGGCATCCGGATGACGTGGAAACGCTTGAAAGTGCCAAGGAAATCGACCGTGTAATGACGTGGGAGCTAAGTGAAACGATTGCCGGTGTTATTATGGAACCGATCATTACTGGCGGAGGGATTTTACTGCCGCCTGATGGTTATATGGCGAAGGTGAAAGAGATTTGCGAAAAGCACGGTGCCCTTCTGATTTGTGATGAAGTGATCTGCGGATTCGGACGGACCGGAAAGGCATTTGGTTTTATGCACTACGGCGTGAAGCCGGACATCATTACAATGGCAAAAGGGATTACGAGCGGTTATCTCCCGCTATCAGCGACTGCTGTCAAAAGGGAAATTTACGAGGCGTATGCGGGCAGTGAAGATTATGACCGTTTCCGCCACGTCAACACATTCGGAGGAAATCCTGCAGCCTGTGCACTGGCTTTAAAGAATTTGGAATTAATGGAAAATGAAGCGTTGTTTGAACGTTCCCGCATACTGGGTGAACGGCTGCTAGAAGCGCTAATAAGCCTGAAGGATCATCCAAATGTAGGGGATGTCCGCGGAAAAGGATTGCTGATTGGCATTGAGCTGGTGGAAAATAAACAAACAAAGGAACCGGCTGCAGTCGAAAAACTGAATAAAGTGATAAGCACCTGCAAAGAAAAAGGCCTGTTAATTGGCAAGAACGGTGATACTGTTGCTGGATTTAACAATGTATTGCAGCTTTCCCCGCCGTTAAGCATAACCGATGATGACTTTCGCACGATCGTGCAAGTTTTAAAAGAAAGCATCTTCCAATTGTAAAAACGTTTCTTGTTAGAAAATGTGCTGCAAAGGAGAGAGAGGGTTTGGAGAATCAGCAACTAAAGAAGGACTTGAAAATTCGCCATATTACGATGATTTCGATCGGAGGAGTCATTGGCGCCGGCTTGTTCATGGGAAGCGGCGCCGTCATCCATTCGGCCGGCCCGGGTGCAGTCATTTCGTATGCTTTGGCAGGTTTACTTGTCATTTTTGTTATGAGAATGCTGGGGGAAATGGCATCGGTGAACCCGACAAGCGGTTCGTTTTCCACCTATGCGCGTGAAGCCATTGGCCCTTGGGCAGGATACACGATTGGCTGGCTGTACTGGTTCTTTTGGGTCATTGTCATTGCGATTGAAGCAACTGCGGGGGCAGCGAATATTCAATACTGGTTCCCGGAAATGCCATCGTGGCTTTTAAGTTTAATATTAACCGTTTTATTAACGCTCACAAATGTATATTCCGTTAAATCGTACGGTGAATTCGAATATTGGTTTTCAATCATTAAAGTGGCCACCATTGTTTTATTCCTGCTGCTCGGCCTCTCCGTTATTTTCGGCATCGTTCCGGGCGTCCAATCCCCAGGACTTTCCAACTTAACAGGGAATGGCGGTTTTATGCCGAATGGCTTTGGTAGCGTCTTATTGGGCATTACGGTTGTCATCTTTTCTTTTATGGGGACCGAAATTGTGGCAGTGGCGGCGGGGGAATCCTCCGAACCGGAAAGGGCAGTCAGAACAGCTACTAACAGTGTCATTTGGCGAATTCTGATCTTTTATGTCGGTTCGATTGCGATTGTAGCCACCTTGCTTCCGTGGAACTCGGCGAATATTTTAAAGAGCCCGTTCGTCGCCGTTCTTGAACATGTTGGCATTCCGGCAGCGGCTCAGATTATGAATTTCATTGTGCTGACCGCCGTACTTTCCTGTTTGAATTCTGGTTTATATACAAATTCACGGATGCTGTACGGGATGGCAAAAGCCGGCGATGCCCCGAAAATTTTTCTGAAGTTAAATAAAAACGGGGTACCGGTTTATGCCGTTTTGTGCGGCACGGTTTTCGCTTATGTCGGGGTTATTTTTAATTATATTTCCCCCGATAAAGTATTCTTGTTTTTAGTAAACAGTTCAGGCGGGATCGCTTTATTGGTTTACCTTGTCATTGCCTTTTCCCATTTGCGCATGCGTCGGACGGTGGAAAAAACGAACCCGGATGCCTTGAAGGTGAAAATGTGGCTGTATCCGTATTTAACTTATGTCACCATTTTGGGCATTGTTGCGGTTTTAGTCGCGATGATCTTTATCGACTCATTGCGTCCGCAAGTACTGCTGACTTTGCTTATTGCCGTTCTCGTGGTCGGCTCGTATTTCCTTTTGCATCCTAAAAAAACAAATGTGCTGCCACTGGATAGTGAGGATTCAAGTATAAAATCTTAAGCACAGCAAAAAGCACCGCCTCTTTTAAAAAGGCGGTGCCCATTTTCCAGCTGTTAATCTGCAGCCGGTTTTGTTTGCATGGTTTTCTTTCTGTTTTCCTTTTTGGCGCCTGGTTTAAATGTATCTGCCCGTTTCACAAAAAGGGACATGATCAATACGACAATATTAATCGCGAGCGCGACGTAGAAGGAATATTGGATGCCGGCCAGCAACGCTTTTTGTCCTAAAGCGGCTTTATCAGCTGCTGTAAAATGAAGCGGATTGATCCCGGACATCAGGTCTTCCGCTTTCGATTTTGTGACAGCATTCATGATCGTGACAAAAACGGCTGTTCCGATTGACCCGGAAACTTGCTGTGCTGTATTATTAACCGCCGTTCCGTGCGGGTTCAGCCGGGAAGGCAATTGATTCAAGCCGTTCGTCATAATCGGCATCATCACCATCGACATCCCGAACATCCGGAGCGTGTAAACAAGAATAATATACGTGTAGCTCGAGTCAATTTGTAAATTCGCCAGCATATAGGTGGAAACAGCTGTGATGGAAAGCCCCGTGACAGCCAGCACGCGGGGACCGAACTGATCAAACAGCTTTCCGGTGATCGGCGACATAATCCCCATGACAATTGCGCCCGGCAGCATCATTAAGCCGGAGTCAAGCGGAGAGATGCCCCGTACGTTTTGCACATAGGCAGGTGTTAAAATCATGCCGGAAAACATGGCTGCCGCATTTACAATGGCAATGACAGAGGCAAGGGCAAACATCGGATATTTATACACGCGCAAATCCAATAATGGTTCATCCATCATAAACTGCCGAATAACGAAGGCGATTAAAGCCACACTGCCGGCAATCAGTGCCGTTAAAACCACCGGATCTGTCCAGCCGTCCGAACTTGCAGAACTGAATCCGTAAAGCAAACCACCAAACCCGATGGAAGATAAGACGACCGAGAGATAATCAAGCGTTGCTTTTTTATTTTGCTCCATGACGTTTTCCGCTTTCCAGATCCCCAAAACAAGACTGATAACGGCTAATGGCAAAATCATTTCAAACAGAAAGCGCCAGTCAAAGTATTCGACAATGTAGCCGGATAACGTCGGGCCGATTGCCGGGGCTGTAATCATGACAAGGCCAAAGACCCCCATGGCTGTTCCGCGTTTTTCAATCGGAAAACTAACCAGCATAATATTCATGAGCAATGGCCCCATGACAGAAGATCCTGCAGCCTGGATCATCCTTCCTGTCAGCAGCAGCCCGAAGTTCGGGGCAAATGCTGCCAGCGCAGTCCCTAACGTGAAGATCAACATGGCCGTAATAAACAACTGCCGGTTTGTAAAGCGGGTCAGCAGAAAAGCAGATGCAGGAACCAGCACGCCGCTGACTAGCATATAACCAGTTGCGAGCCACTGAATGGTGGAATAATCTTTGATGTGTAAATCTGCCATGATGGAAGGCAGTGCTACATTGAGCAGCGAGTTATTGAGAAATGAAACGAAAGCGCCGATAAAAAGAACCCCGATCATGAGATAGGGCGGCTTTTTATGTTGTATTGCTGGATTCATATTATCTTTTTCCCCTTTTGTAAGTTGTTTTTATTTCCCGCTTGAAATTGCCGGAGAAGGTTCCCTGTACAATCCTTTTTTAAGCAGTTCCATTTGGGCAAGATAATGATCGAGTGCTTCTTCGGCCGTTAATTCCCCGGCAAATGCTTGCACAAGATTATGAAAGGTGACGGCTTCCAAAATCGTGATCATATCCTGCAGTTCCCGTTCGTCATTGATGTTCAGTTTTTTTGTGTTAACGGACCGGAGCAAAGCCAAATCCTGCTTTTTCAGATCCTCTTCAAAAAAATTTTCTGCCAAAGTATTTTCGGTTTTATAATTCATATTGGAAAAAGCATTTTTGAAAAAATTGGCATTTTCCTGGTTTCGGATGTCTTGAATGGCAAATTGAAAGACCTCGGTAAAAGCCGCAAATAAATCCCCGCCCTTTTTTTGGAGAGTGGAAATAAACTGTTCTTTGCTTTTTCGTGAGAGCAAACGCAGCAAATAATAAAACAAATCCTCCTTATCTTCAAAGTATTGGTAAAAGCTGCCTCTTGGAATGCAAGCCTCCTTTACAATGTTGGCGACAGAGGATTCGTGCAGCGGCGCTCTTGAAAATTCCTTTTTTGCAGCTTGAATCAAAGTATCCTGTTTTTCTTTCGGCAACCGGAAAAAAGTTGGCTTCGGCATGGCAGCATATTCTCCTATCTTGAAAAATTGCGGCACGGGATCTGTCCTGAAAATGACACCGTGTCATAAAAGAAACAATATGAAGATTATATATGACACCGTGTTAGGATGTCAATGAAAAGATGACACGGTGTCACTGGAAAAATTTCTTAATAAAGTGCACCGGTCTCTTCGCCACAGCTTACCGGGAAAAAATAAGGACAACCGTACCAAAAGACTGGGATAGTTTTAAATAAGGTCTCACCGGTCGCGAATCGGCGGGGAAATCCGTCGCAGTTCCAATCATGGAAACACAGGCTGGTGCCCGTCCCGGTTTTTACTATATAAAATGAACGGAAAATGGCTATTCTGTTGCCTACAAAAATAATCGTCCTAAAGTATAACGAAATATTGCCTGCTGTAAGCTATCATACAATGAATGGTTTGGCGCTCATCAGAATTTTTCCTTCATTTTATATAGCAGATATTTTATTGACAATGATCCTGTTTTCGCCTAATATACATCGTATACGATATATCGGATACGATGTATATTAGGCGATTCAATGATAAATATGCAGGGGAGGGGAGTATATGAGTGAAAGAGCCGAATTTATTCGGGATTCAATTGATTTTTTGCAGCGTTATATCATCAAAAGTTTGCAAAGAGAAGCGGAGGAGTTTGGTTTAACTGTTCCCCAGGTCAGGGTGCTGGCGGAGGTGTTAACGGGCAAAAGGGTTAGTATCAAATTGCTGTCCCGGAACTTGAAAATGACGCAGAGCACCGTTTCGGATATCGTGGAGCGGCTGACGTTAAAAGGGCTGCTTGTGAAAACCCCGAGCGCATCGGATAAACGGTCGGTGGAGATCTCCCCGTCATCAGAGCTGGAAGGCGAACTGAGTGAAAACATATCAAGAATCATCAACCAGTCATTTGTAGATGCATTGAACCTGTTGCAGCCGGATGAACAGGACATCGTGGAACAAGGCATCAAACTGCTCGTAAATGCTGTGAAGAAAAAAATCGAGCGGGATGGCCTTCATAAATATGAATCTTTTGATGTGTTCTTTTTTCGTGACGAAAATGAAAGCTTCAAATCTAGGAAAAAGGAGAACGACAAGTGAGAAAAATTCTGAAAGGCCGTTGGATCATTTTTTCCGTATGGCTCATTGCCACGATTGTGCTGACAGCGATCCAGCCGGATGTTAATGCCATCCTGCGGGAACGGGGGCAGCAGGGAACCTCGAGCAAAAGCCCTTCCGTTGTAGCAGACAAAATGTTAAAAAAGATCGATGCCGGCAAAGGCACGAACAATTTGATTGTTTTTTACGATAAAAATAAAATTTCAAAGGCCGAAATGGAAAAAATCGGTGATTGTTTAGACAAAATTAGAGAAAGCAAATCCGAACTCGGCATTTCCAATGTGATTGACCCGATCCATACGCCGGAAGCGAAAAGTTCCCTTTTATCAAAAGACGGCACCACGCTTATGGTCAGCTTCAAGCTGGATAAAAAAGGGAAAGAAATCGATGACATCCAAAAACAGTTTGATGCCAGGCTGAAACATTCGCCTGTCGATTATTATTTGAGCGGGGAAGATTTTATTAACAATGACTATTTGAAGGCCTCCCAAGCCGGTGTGGAGCGGAGCGCAGCATTAACGGTCATTTTTATTCTCGTTGTGCTGGTGATTGTGTTCCGCTCCGTTGTGACCCCGCTCGTCTCGTTGGCGGCTGTCGCTTTTTCCTATTTGTGTTCAATGGGGATTGCCGCCCAGCTTATCGACAAAGCCGGATTTCCGGTGACAAGCTTGACGCAGATGCTGCTTGTGCTGATTTTATTTGGAATCGGAACCGATTATAATATCCTGCTTTTTAACCGGTTCAGGGAAGAGTTGTCCCACGGGCACCCGATTGATGAAGCGATTGTCCGCACATACCGGACGGCAGGAAAAACGATCGCCTATAGTATTGTGACTGTTTTTATCGCATTTCTGGCGCTTATATTTTCCGAATCGCCGATATATCGGTCAGGTGTCGTTGTGGTGATCGGGGTAACGATCCTTTTGCTTGAAATTTTAACCCTAACCCCTTTCATCATGAAAGTCCTTGGTACAAAGCTTTTCTGGCCGTCGAAAAATGCAAGCGGGCATAAGCCGAACCGGTACTGGGGAAAAGCTTCTTTCATCGCCGTAAAACATCCGATTATTACAGTCACACTCATTCTTTTGATCATTGCCCCGGCATTGATTTTTCACCAGGAGAAGCTGAATTTTGATACGGTTGGAGAACTTGGCAATAAATATCCTTCTTCCAAAGCGATCAACCTTGTTGCTGAACATTTCGGGAAAGGGCAGTCCATGCCTGCGGAGGTTGTGATTGAGAACGGAAAAGCAATGGATAACAACGCATCCATGGCTGTCATTGACAATATTACACAAAGGCTGAAAAAAATAGACGGTGTCGGGAAAGTTTCTTCGGTTACGCGGCCTGAAGGAAAGAAAATGGAGGACTTTTACATCGACAAGCAGATGATTACGGTAACGGACGGCTTGTCGCAAACGCAGGACGGGGTTGACCAAATCAATGCTGGATTAAAGACAGCCCAGGAGAAACTCGGATCCGCCGATTTTTCGAAAGTGAACGACATGGTAGATGGAACCGCCAAACTTGAAAATGGAATGGCCGCTCTCACCACCGGGCTCGAAAAAATTCAAAACGGCATTGGCAATGGGTCCGGCCAGCCGGAAACACTGGCAAACGGCATCGCTACCATTGAAAAAAATCTTTCCCAAATGAGCAGCGGGGTCAGCACATTGTCAGCAAATTATGGGAAAATGCAGGCCGGCTATGCTGAAATGGGCAAAAATTATCAGCAGGCTGCACAAGCACTGCTCGGTGTAAAAAGTGCGATTGCGCAAATGCAGACGCTCGTGACGGCGCTCGGGCAAAGTACGCCAAGTGTGCAGAGCGACCGGAACTATTTGGCGCTGAAGCAAATGACAAACCAGCTCTCATCATCCCTCAAGCAAATCACGCCGGAAGGGATCAACACGCTGAACAGCAATTACGACAAGACGACAGCCGGGTTCAAGACAGCGAACGACAATCTATCCAAGATGGCTGGCGGGCTTTCGCAAATGGCAGACGGGCTCAAGAAAACCGAAAGCGGGCTTGGCCAGGCGTCTGATGGCATCGGCAAAATAGTAACCAATATGAACGATGTGACAAAAGGGCTGGGCCAGATGAAATCGGGCCAGCAGCAACTCGCTTCCGGCCTTAGCGGTTTTAAACAGTTCGGCGATAAGTTGTCGGATGTTAACCGCGGATTAAAGCAAATTTCAGACGGCCTTGGCAAAACAAATGACTATCTGGCACAGCTGAAAACGGAAAAAACATTCCATATTCCGAAAGAAGCGCTCGCCGACAAAGATTTTAAAAAAGCAATGGACACGTATATGTCGGATGACAGAAAAGTGACGAAACTGACTGTCGTGTTGAGCAACGATCCTTATTCAAATCAATCATTGGATACCATTGATAAGATCAATAAAACGGTTGTCACCGGGCTGAAAGGAACTGTGCTTTCAAAAGCCGACAGCGGGACAGCCGGAACGAGTGCAACGACCAACGACATGAACCATATTCTGTCAAGGGACCTTGCCAAATCAACCGTGATCGTGACCATCAGCGTGCTGCTTGTGCTTCTGTTGGTTATACGGTCTTTCTGGCCGCCGGTTTTCATTACGGCATCCCTTGTCGGTGCCTATTATACAGCCATGTTTGTCATCAACTCTATTTTTCTTGGCATGCTGGGCTATGAAGGCATTTCTTCGTTTGTGCCGTTCTTTTCCTTTATCATCATCGTCTCGCTTGGTGTAGATTACAGCATTTTCCTGATGATGCGCTATAAGGAATACCCGCAGCTTGACCCGAGGGAAGCGATTATACTCGCTTCGAGACATACAGGCGGTGTCATTATTTCCGCGGTCGTTATTTTAGGCGGCACATTTGCCACGCTGATGCCTTCAGGAATGCTGCTGCTGGCTGAATTGGCGATCGCCGTCATTACCGGCCTTGTCGTGCTTTGCTTCATCCTATTGCCATTCTTTCTGCCAGGCATGATCGCCTTGCCGGAAGCCTTGGAAAAAATATTTTCGGACAAAAAGAAAGAAAACTTGGAGCTGGAGAAAGAATCATCCAAGCGATAATGAAAAAAGCAGCCGCTTATCCAAATTGGGAAAGGGCTGCTTTTTTTGCTGGCACGGTTTTAGATCGAGGCGGAGGAAGCAGGTAACCTTTTAGCTAAAGTACGGTAAAGAGATGGTAAGTGAGCAAACAGGCCAACTATTTTTTTGAAAAGTGAGCATAAAACGAGTATAGGTGAAGGAGCGGGCGCAAAAACTGGTGTTTCTTAACGTAGAACGGGTCTAAGTGAAGGAAGCGCGGGAAAAAATTATTGTTTCTTAACGTAGGACGCGCCTATGTGAAGGAAGCGGGCGAAAATTCCGTTGTTCCTTAACGTAGAGCGCGCCTACGTTAAGGAAGCGAGCAAAAAACGCAGTGTTCCTTAACATAGAGTGCGTCTATGTTAAGGAAGCGGGCGCAAAAGACGTTGTTCCTTAACGTAGAACGGGTCTAAGTGAAGGAAGCGCGGAAAAAACGCCGTGTTTCTTAACGTAGAACGGGTCTACGTTAAGGAAGCGGGCGAAAATTCCGTTGTTCCTTAACGTAGAACGGGTCTGAGTGAAGGAAGCGCGGAAAAAACGCGTTGTTTCTTAACGTAGGATGCGTCTAAGTGAAGGAAGCGAGCGAAAAATCTGGTGTACCTTAACGTAGAAGGGGTCTACGTTAAGGAAGCGGGCGAAATTCCGACAAACAATGTACGTAAACGCCCATATCACAAAAAATACATGCCAGCGGAAGAATGAAAATCCCGTCGTAAATCAGAATAGACCGCTTCGAAGTGCCTAACAACCCCCGTGAAAGATGCCATTTTAGCATGTATCAATTTCCGGGGTTCCCTTATACTAATCGTAAAAGCATTTTAGAAAGAAGGGGCAAGCATGAACTATTTTGCAGGGTTGCTAATTGTCTTTGCGCTGGTGCTTGGAAATGCGGGGTGCTCTGCTGAAGGCGGCAAACAAAACCGGGAAGCTGCCGTCATGAAGACGGTTCCGGTTACGGGCTGCACGGCAAAGCAAAAAGCGGAACAGACCAAAATGGGGGTTGCCTGGTACCGGACATCCGGGGAAGCAAGAGCGCTCTATTATCAAGGATACAATATCGGAAAACAGCGTATTAAGGAGAGCCTGAAAACTAAAGTAAAAAAGAAGCGGGCCATCGTGCTGGACCTCGATGAAACGGTGCTGGATAACGGACCCTACTTATCTTATATGGCAGAAAAAGGCATTTCGTTTGGCAGCGGCTGGGGGACATGGGTGAAAAAAGCAAAAGCAAAACCGCTCCCGGGGGCACTTTCCTTTTTAAAATATGCCGATAAAAAAGGAATCGATATTTATTACATTTCAAACCGGGACGAAAAATATATGGATGCCACCCTTCGCAACTTGAAAAAAGAAGGGATCCCGCAGGCCGTCCGTTCCCATGTGCTGTTGCAAACAGGAACAAGCAGCAAAGAAACGCGCCGGCAAGTTGTTGAAAAGGACCACGACATCATTGCCTTGTTCGGTGATAATCTGGGTGACTTTTTTAAGACATTTGACGGAAAAGGAAACAAGGCGCGCAGCCTGGAAGCAGACCGTTTCCGCCATGCATTTGGCCGCAAATTTATCGTATTCCCGAATCCGGTTTACGGGGATTGGGAGCATGAATTGCCATGTGGTTCATAAACGCAAAAAAATTCCGGAGTTCTCCGGAATTTTTATATGCACTATGTATGGCGGAGAAGGTGGGATTTGAACCCACGCGACGGTCACCCGCCCTAACGCATTTCGAGTGCGTCCCCTTCAGCCGCTTGGGTACTTCTCCATATGAAAAAAAGAAAGATGCTGGTGAGAGGACTCGAACCTCCGACCCCTTCATTACGAGTGAAGTGCACTACCAACTGTGCTACACCAGCATGGAATCAATCAGGACAATGTAAATTATATTATAATAAAATCCGGATTGCAAGAGGAAATTTAAAAAAAGTGTTGTAATGTTTTTCCGGCATGTTTCCGGTAAAATAAGAGAAAAGATGTTTCCGGGGGAGGAAAGGATATGGATTTTTTAAAAGCCTCAACGTTGGAGGAAAAACTGGACCTAATTCAAACGCTTGCCGGCCCGTTTTCCGAAAGGGCGGCTGCCAATGACTTGGAAGGACGGTTTGCTTTTGAAAATATTCAAGATTTAAAAGAAACAGGCTATACAAAGCTGACTGTGCCACAAAACTACGGTGGGGGCGGCATTTCGCTGTATGAGCTTGTCCGCCTGCAAGAGGCCATCGCGGTTGCGGACGGGTCGACTGCCCTTTCCATTGGATGGCATATGGGGATTTTAATGCATTTGTCCGAAACAAGAACATGGAACGGGCAATTGTTTGAACGCATTTGCCGTGCGGCAGCAGGGGAGGCCGCCCTCATCAACACTTGCGCAACAGAAGCGCAAACGGGCAGCCCGACGCGCGGTGGCATGCCGGAAACAACGGCAACGGAAAAGAACGGCGAATGGGTGTTAAACGGGAGAAAAACTTTTGCCACCATGTCTCCGGTGCTCGACTTTTTTATCATTACCGCAACGATTCCGGAAAAAGAAGCGGTTGGCAGTTTTGTCGTTCCGCGGGATACGGCTGGCCTCTCCATCGTCGAAACATGGGACAGCATTGCTTTAAGGGCAACCGGCAGCCATGATGTTGTGCTGGAAAACGTCAAAGTCCCGCTTGCGAACCTGGCGGAGATCCAGACGAAAAAGAAGGAGCCGGCCGGTTATCTGCTCCATATCCCTGCCTGTTATTTAGGCATTGCCGAGGCAGCAAAACGGGAAGCGGCTCGCTTTGCTAAATCGTATACGCCGAACAGCCTGAACCATCCGATTGCGGAACTGCCGGCTATCCGCCAGAAATTCGGTGAAATCGAGCTGAAATTGATGCAGGCGCGGCATTTTCTGTATTCGGTTGCGAAAATGTGGGATGAAGCCGGAGCAGAACAAAGAAAAGAGATGGGCCCGGAACTTGGGGCAGCGAAAATGGCGGTTACGAATCATGCGATAGAAGCAGTTGATTTAGCGATGCGAATCGTAGGTGCCAGAAGCCTGTCCGAAAAAAGTCCGCTGCAGCGCTATTACCGCGATGTCCGCGCCGGGCTCCACAACCCGCCGATGGATGATGCCGTCCTTATGCAGCTCGGCGCGCGTGTGTAAAATCAAAAAGCATCCGATGGTCTAAACAGCGGGAAAACAGAATTGTGGATCTGGCCATGAGGATAGTCGGCGCCCGCAGCCTTTTTCAAAAAAGCCCGCTGCAGCGCTATTACCGTGATGTCCGCGCCGGGCTCCACAACCCACCGATGGATGATGCCGTCCTTATGCAGCTCGGCGCGCGCGTGTAAAATCAAAAAGCACCCGATGGTCTAAGCAGCCGGGAAAAAAGGGGGGGCGCAAAGCAGCAAAGCGCCGCCGCTTTTTTTCGTCCCGCTTTGTCGCTGTCGCTAAAAAGCGGCAACTGCTGATATTGCACTGTTGCCGCTCCATGGCTCGCTTACGTTCTATGATGTACGGGTAAGCCCGTACGTTTTCATCCAGCCATTTTTCAAGGATTTTCCTGATAGTTTCCGGGGTGGTTTTCGGCTTGCGGGTGTAAGACAGCAGGCCGTTTGTTTCCTGCTCGACATCTGCAAGCTGCGTATAACAGAAGCCTCCTCCTTATCAAAACGTATTATAATAAAAAAATAAAAATTTAGAAATAATTTATTGTCGAGGTATTTTTTATGAGAAAAATCTATGAATTCATGAGTAAAGATGAGAAGAAGAAGGCTATATCTTTGCTTACTAAAGATATAGATGAGCTAAAGAAGGAACAAAAACTAGAAGATGAAAAGGGATATCCCCGAGTAGTAAAAGACGCAATAGAAGAAACAATCCAAAGGTACATAAAAGATATGGAGTATTTAAAAGATGATTTAAAAAAAGAAGAGAAAAAATCTTAAATCAGTTATTACAGCAGTGGATCGCATTGGAATGGTAAATGATTGTACTGAGGCTGTATTATTTAAGGCTTGCTGAATAAGCAAAATTCCTAGATTTGGCAAGAGTGCTGACAGCTTTGGCAACAATTTAAATGCAAGGATTTTACAACAAATCCAGGGAAAAGCTTGCACTCGAAAGCCGATTCAACGTATTTAGAAGACAAAATCACGCATTCTCACATATATTTTGCGACAGAGCTTGCAGACAAATTTGGTACAAACTCAGAATCGGATTCGTTCAGCAAGCCCTATTTAGAAATGGAATATTACCAGTAAAAATTTTAGTAAAAATGTTGCCTTTTTTTACTTCTGCGTGTAAGATGGAATTGAAGAAAACGTTTGCAATCTTTTTATTCTATTCTATTACACTTAGGGGGGAACGACCATGAGCAACCCAAATTTGTCTCAGGCTTTTAAGGAGTATTTCGGGACGGCGGCGGAGCGCGCGTTTTTTGCGCCGGGCCGGATTAATCTGATCGGGGAGCATACCGACTATAATGGCGGCCATGTGTTTCCGTGCGCGATTACCATGGGGACGTATGCTTTGGCCAAAAAACGCGATGACCGCAACATTCGCTTTGTATCTTTGAATTTTAAAGAAAAAGGCGTCATCGAATTTACGCTTGACGATCTGGCATACAACAAAGCACATGACTGGGCCAATTACCCGAAAGGCATGCTGAAGTATTTGAAGGAAGCGGGGCATGAAATAGAACAGGGTTTTGACTGCCTCGTGTACGGCAATATTCCGAATGGGGCCGGCCTGTCTTCTTCCGCCTCCATTGAACTATTAACCGGCGTGATGCTTGAAAAATTGTTCAACCTGAAAGTGGAACGGCTCGATCTTGTCAAGCTCGGGCAAAAAACGGAAAACCAATTTATCGGCGTAAACAGCGGGATCATGGATCAGTTCGCAGTCGGGATGGGCAAAAAAGACGCGGGCATTTTGCTCGACTGTGCCACGCTTGCGTACGAATATGCCCCGATCAAGCTGGATCACCATAAAATTTTGATTATGAACACGAATAAACGCCGTGAACTTGCGGACTCTAAATATAATGAACGACGTGCGGAATGTGAATCGGCACTGAAACAGCTGCAAAAGAAACTCGATATCGAAACGCTCGGCGATTTGACAGAAGAAGCATTTGAAAAAAACAAGGAAATCATAGACAATGAGATTGTGAGGAAACGGGCAAAACATGCGGTTTACGAAAATGTGCGCACGCTAAAAGCACTTGACGCATTAAAACGTGGCGACCTGCCCGCTTTCGGAGAACTGATCAATGCCTCCCACCGTTCGCTGCGGGATGATTATGAAGTGACCGGCAAAGAACTCGATACGCTGGCCGAAACCGCCTGGAAGCAGGAGGGCGTGCTCGGGGCGAGAATGACGGGCGCGGGATTCGGCGGGTGCGCAATCGCAATTGTTGAAAATGACAAAGTCGATGCGTTCATCAAAAATGTCGGGGACGTCTATGAAAAAGAAATCGGCTACCGGGCGGACTTCTACACCGCAAGCATCGGTGATGGAGCAAAAGAAATGACAATGGAGGAACTTGTATGAGCATTTTAGTTTTAGGTGGAGCCGGTTATATCGGCTCGCATGCCGTATATCAACTGATCGACCAAAAATATGACGTGGTGGTGATTGACAATCTGCAAACCGGCCACCGCGCCGCAATCCATCCAAAGGCAAAATTTTACGAAGGTGATATTCGCGACCGTGCCTTTATGCAGGAAGTTTTCGGGAAAGAAAAAATTGACGCGATCATTCATTTTGCAGCCAACTCGCTTGTCGGCGAATCGATGGAACAGCCGCTGAAATATTTCGACAACAACGTATATGGCACGCAAATTGTGCTTGAAATGATGAAAGAATTCCATGTGCCGCATATTGTGTTTTCTTCGACCGCTGCAACATACGGGGAACCGGAACACGTGCCGATTACAGAGACAATGCCGACCGTTCCGACCAACACTTACGGCGAGACAAAACTGACGATGGAAAAAATGATGAAATGGTGTGAAAAAGCGTACGGCATTAAATACGTTGCACTTCGCTATTTTAACGTAGCCGGCGCAAGATCAACCGGCGAAATCGGCGAAGACCACCATCCGGAAACGCATCTCATCCCGGTTGTATTGGAAACGGTGCTTGGAAAACGTGAGGCGATCACCATTTTCGGCGAAGACTATGATACAAAAGATGGGACATGCGTCCGCGATTACATCCATGTGGAGGACTTGATTGATGCCCACATTCTCGCGCTTCAGTATTTGAAAAACGGCGGTGCAAGCGATGTGTTCAACCTCGGATCAAGCTACGGATTTTCCGTCAAAGAAATTGTGGATACCGTGCGGGAAGTGACCGGCAAAGGCTTTAACGTCAAAATCGGCGACCGCCGCGCCGGGGATCCGAGCACGCTCATCGCTTCATCCGAAAAGGCTAAACGTGTGCTCGGCTGGAATCCGAAAAAAACGGATATCCGCCAGATTATCAAAGATGCATGGAACTGGCATGAAAGCCATCCAAACGGTTACGACGACAGAAGGTGAAATCATTGGCCATTTTTGAAACGGTCGAGCAGCTTGTAAACAAGGCTGTCCGTGCCGGGTTAATCGGGGAAGAAGACCGGGTGTATGCGAGAAACCAGGTGCTGTCACTTTTGCATCTGGATGAATTTCATGAACCGGAAGAAGGCGGGGCGGATCAGGATATTCCTGATCTCCTCCGCATCCTTGTCCGTTACGCGTGCGAAAAAGGCATCATTCAGGATGTATTGGATGAGAAAGACATTTTTGCAAGCCACATCATGAATGTGTTTACGCCGCGCCCGTCAACGGTAAACTATATTTTCCGGGAAAAATATGCGGAAAGCCCGGCTGAAGCGACCGATTATTTTTACGCATTAAGCAAACACAGCAATTATATCCAAACGAAGCAGATTGCGAAAAACATTGTATACAAGACGCCAACGGAATACGGCGATCTTGACATTACCATCAATCTTTCAAAACCGGAAAAAGACCCGAAGTCCATTGCCAGGGAAAAAAACGCCAAAAAAGGGCATTACCCGAAATGCCTGCTTTGTATGGAAAACGAGGGATATGCCGGCAGAACGGGGCATCCGGCACGGTCGAACCACCGGCTTATCCGCCTTACCCTCGGCGGCGAGCCGTGGTATTTGCAATATTCACCGTATGTATATTACAACGAACATTGCATCGTGCTGTCGGAAACGCACCGTGATATGAAAATCGACAAAGCGGCTTTTCAAAGATTGCTTGAATTTGTCGGGAGGTTCCCGCATTATTTCCTTGGTTCAAATGCCGATCTGCCGATTGTCGGCGGTTCGATTTTGTCGCACGACCATTATCAGGGCGGGCGTTATGAATTTGCGATGGCAAAAGCGGCTGACGACTGGCAGTTTGAAATGAAGGCATTTCCGGATGTGGAAGCCGCCGTTATCAAATGGCCGATGTCGGTCATCCGGCTGCGGAGTGCAGAGGCAGCAAGGCTTACAGAGGCCGCGGATCATATTTTGCAAATCTGGAAACAGTACAGCGACCCTTCCGCCGACATTCTCGCAGAAACAAACGGAACGCCGCATAACACAATTACACCGATCGCAAGAAAACGCGTGGGCCGGTTTGAACTCGATCTTGTGCTCCGCAACAACCGGACAAGCGAAGCCCATCCGCTTGGCATTTTCCACCCGCACGCTGAGGTCCATCATATTAAAAAAGAAAACATCGGGCTGATTGAAGTGATGGGGCTTGCGGTTCTGCCGGCGCGGCTGAAAAATGAGCTGGCCGAAGTGGATAAATATTTGCTCGGGCAGCCGAATGATATTGCCGACTACCATCTTGACTGGGCAAACGGTTTAAAGAAAAAATACGAAGGCACGGTGGCGGCGGAAAACGTGGAAGGCATCGTCCGCAATGAAGTGGGCAAAGTCTTCTTGCAAGTTTTGCAGCACGCCGGCGTCTTCAAACGGGACGAAAGAGGAAAACAGGCATTCCGGAATTTTTTGCGTAAGTTGTAGGAGGTCCGTTCCAACCTTTTTTTGCGCATGTTCACGGTGAAAGGGTGCGGGCTGCTAAACGCCTTCCGGAATGTACCGCGCACACCAAACAGCAGGCCGGTTTTTTACGTGGCTTTCAGGCCGGCTGCGGATTCCGGAAGCGTTTGGCGCGGCCGCGGGGAACAGGAGCCGGCAACGCGTTCCAACATTTTTAGCATACGCTTTTGACGCATATAGGGGGCTGCAGATCACATTCCGTAACTTTTAGCTCAGACGGGTACACCGGGCCGTTTTATATGGCCCGCAATCTTTAACGGAAAAGGGCTGATCAAAATGGAAATAAAAAAGGCATTGTTTGGGGAATTGGAAGGGCGTCCGGTCCATGCTTATGAATTGAAAAATGACCGCGGCATATCTGTAACGGTGCTTGAATACGGTTGCATCATCAATAAGATCATCGTGCCGGACAAAAACGGCAAACCGGAAAATATCGTGCTCGGGTATGACAACCTTGACGGCTACCTCCATGGTGTTCCGTATTTCGGCGCTATCATCGGCCGTATTGCCGGCAGGATCGCCGGAGCTTCTTTTGAACTGGACGGCAAAACATACAAGCTTTCTGCCAATGAAAACCGCAACCATCTCCATGGCGGCTTCAAAGGGTTTAACGCCGTCATCTGGGACAGCACACCCATTGAACAAGACGGCGCAGTTGGTGTGAAATTTACGCATATAAGCCCGGACGGCGAAGAAGGCTATCCCGGAAATCTCGATGCCACCGTGACCTATCTTTTAACAAATGAACAAGAACTGAAGCTGTCTTATCAGGCACATACGGATAAAAAAACGATCGTCAACATGACCAATCATGCATACTTCAATTTAAGCGGCGATATGAAACGCGATGTACGCGGGCACAAATTGCAAATCCCGAGTAACCGTGTGCTTGAACTTGGCCAGGAAACGCTGCCGACAGGGAAAACTTTCGATGTCACCGGCACCGCGTTCGATTTTCGGAACGGGCGAAAAATCGAAGACGGCACGGTATCAGATCATCCGCAAAACGTCCTTGTCGGAAACGGCTATGACCACGCGTTTTTATTGCCGGAAACGGAAAAAACGATCCGCTTAAAAGACGAAGAGAGCGGGCGCGTGCTGACGGTGGAAACCGACCAGCCTTGCGTCGTCGTTTATACTTGCAATACAATGGGCAATGACGAATATGAAATCCGCGGCCGCAAGCCTTCAGATTATTTGGCGGTCTGCCTTGAGACGCAGGGTGTGCCGGATGCGATCCATCACCCTGAATACCCGTCTGTGATTCTAGAGCCGGGTGAAACATACCGTGCCCATACAAAATGGATTTTTGGTTGAAAAAGATTGAGGTGTAAGCATGGCAACGATTAAAGATATTGCAGAGAAGGCGGGTGTTTCCATTTCAACGGTTTCACGCGTGCTGAATAACGACCCGTCACTTTCCGTTAGTGACGATACGAAAAAAAGAATCTTTGAAGCGGCTGAAGCGCTTTCCTACAAGAAAAAAACAGCCCGGAAACCGGAAAAAATTAAAATTGCGCTAGTGTACTGGTATACGGAACAAGAAGAGCTGAATGATTTGTATTATTTATCGATCAGAATGGGCATTGAAGCACGCTGCAGCATGAAAAATATCCGGCTGACGAAATACGATTTGACGCATTTGGAAGAGATGGGGAAAGAGCAAATCCAGGGCATTATTGCTGTCGGGAAATTCAGCCTGGCGCAAGTGGAGAAGCTTCTCTCTGTTACCCCGAATATCGTATTTGTCGACTGCTCGCCTGACGACAACCGCTTTGATGCTGTTGTGGCCGATTTTGAAAAAGCGACAGAAAAAGTGCTCGCCTATTTTACGGAAAAAGGCCATACACAAATCGGCTTTATCGGCGGCAGGGAAAATTATAAAGATGCGTCCGCCACGATTGAGGATCCGCGCGAAACGGCGTTCAGGCGCTGGATGCAGGCAGCAGGCCGCTGGAATGAAAAATGGGTATATATCGGTGCGTTTTCGACTGAAGACGGATACCAGTTGATGAACGAGGCGATCCGCGAACACGGGGACGCGCTTCCGACCGCTTTTTTTGCCGCCAATGATGCGATTGCGATCGGGTGCCTTAAGGCGCTTGCGGAAAACAACATCCCGGTGCCCGGCCGCGTGAGCCTTATCGGCGTCAATGACATCTCGCTGTCCAAATATGTTTTCCCGCCGCTTTCTACTGTGAAAGTGTATACGGAATTGATGGGCGAGACAGCAGTCGATACGCTGCTGGAACGTTTGGAAGGCAGAACCGTTGCAAAGAAAATTTTTATTGCCACAAAACTTGTTTGCCGCAAAAGCGGATGAGTGAGTGGGAAAGCGGGTAAAAATGATTTTGAGGCTGTCTGTTGCGATCTTGGTTTTGGAATGGTATGGCCGCGAACTTTACGGAAAGCGGAGTAAATTTTAGGGCAGATGATGCAAAGGTGCCGAAGCAGTGCAGGTCCCGGTTTCAATAATAGCGGGGGCACGAAAGAAAATGGGCGGGCTTTGCGAAAAGTAGAGTAGCGATTAAGGCAGGCTTTGCAAATGCATCGGGGCAGTGCGAGTATAGGTTGCTGTTTCGAAATGGCATATATTGCAAACAAAACCGCCGCAAACCTGTCGTAAGTGGGCAGGATTTTAGGGCAGATGATGCAATGCCTTGAAGCATTGCAAGTACCTGCTTCAAAAATAGCAGTGGCGCGAAAGAATGGCCGCGGCTTTGCGAAAAGTAGAGTAGCGATTAAGGCAGGTTTTGCAAATGTATCGAGCAGTGTGGATCCCGGCTCCAGCCCGGTTCCAGGCTGCAGCACTTGCCTCGTGCAAAGCGGAGGCCCGCATAAAGCCGGGGCCGCATGCATATAATAGAAGCATGCACGAATGCGCCGGGACGGTTTGCACACTTGCCTGCATACGTTAACGCAGCAGGGCCGGTCCCCTTTTTTGTGTTAAAGTGTGTTATACTAAACATAAGAAGGGAGTCTTTTATGATGGCATATTTTAATAACCAGAAGGAGCCGGTGCCTGAGGTGGAAACGACCGTATGGGCCTGCACAAACGATGATTGCAACGGTTTTATGCGTGAAAACTTTACTTTTGAAGAAAAGCCGCACTGCCCGCTCTGCCACTCCGATATGAAAAAAGAAGTACGCGTGCTGCCAGTTATCGGAAGTTAAAAAAACAGTTATTTTTTGTTGCCATTTTTCGGGCCTGTTGAAACCCCTGTTTTCAACGGGTTTTTTACTATCTGCGGGAATCGTTAAGCCATTTTTTGTAAAACCCGATTGCGCGCGGTCTCCAGCATACAAAAGGGGTGCCATGAAAGCACCCCTTTATCTCACTTTTTTTCTTTCCATTCGGCGAATATCTCATCCGCGATTTCTTCCAGAGATTTCACTTTGCCGTGCGGGTTTTGCGATTCTTTCCGGACTTTCCACTGTCGTTCTTCTTCGCGCTTTGATTTACTCACTTGGATCACTCCTGTTTGCCATCTGTAAATTTCGCGAATCTTTTCATATCCTTATCCGTTTCAAGCGCTGTCACAGCAAACGGTTTATAAGGCTTATGTTCACTGAACAAGCCAACCTGGTTGCTCCCATGCGCATCATTGACAACCGTTTCCGCCTCATTGTCCCGATGCGTCACCTCACGTTTGTCAGGCATAGTATTTCCACTCCTTGTTCAAAATAAAATCATGTTTTCCGCCGATCAATGTTATAATTACCTATTATGAAGCAAACGATTTACGGAGGAGGAAACTGCTGCAATGGATTTAACACCAGGAACCGTTGCCGAACTTACGGTGGTGCGGGAAGCGCCGTTCGGTTATTTTTTATCTAACGGGACAGAAGACGTGCTCCTGCATCACCGGGATATTGTGGAACCCTTTGATCCGGAAGCGGTGCAAACGGTCTTTCTATATCAGGACCATCAGGGGAGGCTGGCCGCGACAAATGTGATTCCGGACATCCGATTGGGGACATACGGCTGGGCGGAAGTTGCCGGCACCAAAGAAAAACTTGGCGTTTTCGTTTCGATCGGAATTCACAAAGACATGCTTCTTTCTGTTGATGACTTGCCCCCGATCCGCTCGCTCTGGCCGGAAAAAGGCGATCGTTTATACATTACCCTTGATCTTGACAAACATGGGCGCTTATTCGCAAAATTAGCCGAAGAAAACATGGTCAGGGATTTAGCGAAACAAGCCGGTCGTGAAATGTGGAACAAAGATGTCACCGGGCATGTGTTCCGACTGACAAAAGCGGGTTCTTCAATCATAACCGATGAGGGCTTTATTGGCTTCATCCATGAATCACAGCGCAAAAACGAACCGCGCCTCGGGCAGAAAGTGGAAGGCCGCGTCATTGATGTAAAAGAAGACGGGACACTGAATGTCTCGCTTTTGGGGCGCGCTTATGAAGCATTGGATAAAGATGCGGAAAATATCCTTGCCTATATGGATTCCCGCGGCGGAAAAATGCCGTATTGGGATAAAAGCATGCCGGAAGAGATTCAGGAGCGGTTTGGCATCAGCAAAGCGGCGTTTAAACGTGCGCTCGGCCGTCTGATGAAAAACGGCACCGTCTATCAAGAAGAAGGCTGGACTTATCGGAAGGAGGGAAAGTAATGGCAGCTCCAAGGTTGAAACGCATTCACCATATTGCCATCATTTGTTCCGATTATGCAAAATCAAAGCATTTTTATGTCGATTGCCTCGGATTGGAGCCGGTGCGGGAAGTATATCGGAAAGAGCGGGATTCCTACAAACTGGATCTTTCGGTCGGCGGCGTATATCAGATCGAGCTGTTTTCCTTTCCGAATCCGCCCGCGCGTCCGTCATTTCCGGAAGCTGCGGGCTTGCGGCATCTTGCATTTGAAACGGACGATGTAGAAGCGGATAAAAAGCGGCTTGAAGAAATGGGCATTCAAGTAGAAGACATCCGCATTGACCCGCTTACAGATAAAAAATTCACCTTTTTCCAGGATCCCGACGGTCTTCCGATCGAATTGTATGAAAGCTGACCTGTTACTGCGGATGAAAAAATTTGCAGACAAACGGCCGGTGCAAAAAAACAGATTGGCAGATAAAGAAATAGAAAACGCCCCCGTATAAACACTAAAATTTGGCAAACAAAAAAGCGGCATCCGGACAGCAAAAAAATGGCAGGCAAGAAACGAAAAATGGTTCCAAATGGGCAAAAAATTTTTCGCTCAGAAGATAGCTGAAGACAAACGGCCGATTGAAAAACACGGGGATACCGGGACAGCAAAAAATGGCAGGCAAGAAACGAAAAATGGTTCCAAATGGGCAAAAAATTTTGCATGCAGAAGATAGCTGAAGACAAACGGCCGATTGAAAAACACGGGGATACCGGGACAGCAAAAAATGGCAGGCAAGAAACGAAAAATGGTCCCAAATGGGCAAAAAATTTTGCGTGCAGAAGATAGCTGAAGACAAACGGCCGGTGCAAAAACACGGGGATACCGGGACAGCAAAAAATGGCAGGCAAGAAATGAAAAACGTCCCCAAACGGGCAAAAAAATTTTGCGTGCGGAAAGCAAATGGCCGGTGCAAAAACACGGGATAACCGGCGCGGGTGCAGGAGCGGTATGCTATAATGAAAAGGACTGAAAATGCTTTGTTCATATTTGAGCAAAGGATTGCCTTTCAAGGAGGAAGATTTGAATGAGCGAGCCTTTATTTCTTGAACCGGTTTTTAAAGAAAGAATTTGGGGAGGAACCGCGCTGAGGGACCGGTTTGGTTACCGCATCCCGTCTGACCATACAGGGGAGTGCTGGGCTATTTCCGGCCATCCGAACGGCCCGTCGACTGTAAAAAACGGTGAATTTGCCGGCAAAACCTTGATGGAACTGTGGGAAGAAAGACGTGACTTGTTCGGCGGAATGTCTGGAAAAGGATTCCCGCTCCTGACGAAAATTCTCGATGCAAATGCAGATTTATCGGTTCAGGTTCACCCGGATGATGCATACGCCAATGAACACGAAAACGGAGAACTTGGCAAAACGGAATGCTGGTACATCATTGATTGCAAGGAAGACGCACAGCTCGTTTACGGGCATCATGCCAAAACGAAAGAAGAATTCGTCCGCCTGGTTGAAGAAGGAAAATGGGACAGCCTGCTGCGCAAAGTGCCGATTCACCCGGGGGACTTTTTCTATGTGCCGAGCGGGACGATTCATGCTCTTTGTGAAGGGACGCTTGTGCTCGAAACGCAGCAAAGCAGTGATACAACGTACCGCGTTTATGACTACGACCGGACGGATGCTGCCGGCAACAAACGTGAACTGCATTTGCAAAAAGCCATTGATGTTACAACGATACCGCACCGGGATGCCGCAGTCCTCCCCCGTACGGAAGAAAAACCGGGTGTTACCATCACAACGTTTGCAAAGGAAGCCTTTTTCTCTGTATATAAATGGGATGTAAAAGGAACCGCATCGTTTACCCAAAACAAACCGTTCGAACTGGCCAGCGTGCTTGACGGGGAAGGGGCCATGAAAGCCGACGGAAAAACTTATCCGCTTGAAAAAGGGATGCATTTTCTGCTGCCGTCCGGATTTGGCCATTTTGAACTGGAAGGTCATCTGACGCTGATCATATCCCATCCGTAAACTGTCTGTCTATCAAGAATATTGCAGCAAACGGCAGAAAACCGATATAATGAAAAATACATGACAACTGAGTATGGGGGAGACGTTGAAAATGCCAATCAATATACCGAAAGATTTACCTGCCGGAGAGCTGCTGAGACAAGAGAAAATTTTTGTGATGGATGAGGACAGGGCGAGAACGCAGGATATCCGTCCGCTGAATATATTAATCTTAAATTTAATGCCGGAAAAAGAAAAGACGGAGTTGCAGCTGCTGCGCCTTCTTGGCAATACGCCGTTGCAGGTCAACATCACTTTTCTCCGGACGTCGACTTACCAATCCAAAAACGTCAGCAGCTACCATTTAGAACATTTTTACACGGTTTTTGACGAGGTGAAAAGCCGCCGTTTTGACGGGATGATTATTACCGGTGCCCCGGTTGAAAAAATGGATTTCGAAGCGGTGGATTATTGGGACGAGCTGAAGCAAATCATGGATTGGACCAAAACCAATGTCACGTCGACATTACATATTTGCTGGGGCGCGCAGGCTGCATTGTACTACCATTACGGCATTGAGAAGTACGAACTGCCGGAAAAGTGTTTCGGCATTTTCAAACACCGCTTGTTTTTGCCGATGGTCAAGCTGGTCCGCGGATTTGATGAGGTTTTTAACGCGCCCCATTCCCGCTATACGGATGTTGCACGCGGAGCCATTGAAAACCATTCGGAACTGCAGCTCGTTTCCATATCGGAAGAGGGTGCGCCATTCATTGTGATGGACGAAAACGGGAAAAATATTATGATCACCGGCCATTTGGAATATGACGCTACAACCCTTGCTGATGAATATGTGCGCGATCAGCAAAGGGGCCTTGGTACCGCCCTCCCGAAAAATTATTTTCCGAATAACGATGCCAATGAGAGGCCGCTCCATACATGGCGCTCGCACAGCTACTTACTTTTTTCCAATTGGCTGAACTATTATGTATACCAAGAAACACCATACCAATGGTAAACAAAGAGCTGTCCCACAAACAGGGGCGGCTTTTTTGGTGCTTGGGGATTTCAAAAGAAAGTTACCGTTCGATTCAGCTGGCTTTTGTTCCTTTGAAGCTTGCTAAAGGACAATGCGTAAACGGCAAAAAGCCCCCAACTGCTATCAGAAGCATCCCAAAAAAAGAGGCAGCCCCGCGTATCAGGACAGCCCCTTTTCGCTTTCCGCTTTCGGAACCGCGAAAGAGAGAAGAAAACAAACAAGTGAAATTATGGCAAGCAGGATGAAGATCGAATGAATGCCTGAAAAAAGCACATGCCGCAGCCAATCGCGCGCCGCTTCCGAAAACCGGCCTGCACTTTCCGGATTGATCAGCCTGTTCAGCGAATTCGTCGTAAACCCGCCCGGATTGTCTTTCGCAAGTTCCTCGGCAACTTTTGCATTGAAATACGTACCGAATACAGCGGAACCGGCCGACTGCCCGAGATTCCGGAAAAATGTATTCGATGCCGTCGCCGCCCCGCGCAAAGACCAGTCCACCGCCGACTGAACCGAAACGAGCGAGATCGTCATCACAATCCCGAACCCGAACCCGGAAATGGCGGAGAAAACGTAAAAACTCCATTCCTGCGTTCCCAATGAAAACAAGCTGAGCCAGGCAGTGCTTCCCAAGATGAAGGCCATCCCCGTTAAAAACGCCAAACGGTCCCCGTATTTCAACTGAAGCCTTCCGCCGGCAAAAGAGCCGAGCATCCACAAGACGGGACTCGGTGCCAGCATAAGGCCGGAAAGCGTTGCGCCATGCCCTTCAAGCCCTTGGATCCACATCGGAATATATACGTTAATCCCCATCAGAACGGCACTACCCAAAAAACAAACCAGATTTGAAACCGAAATGGCCCGGACGTGGAACAACGAAAGCGGCATTAATGGATCCGGATGCCGGTACTCAATCAAAATGAATAAACCAAGGAGAATAACACTGCCAGCTAACAATCCCAAAATCACCGGGTTTCCCCAGTCGCTTGTATCCCCGCCTTTTTGCAGGGCGTAAAGCAACGCGAGCATCCCGGCGGAAAAGGTGGCAGCCCCCCCATACATCAATCGCATTTTCCGTTTTTTCCACCGGCTCATGTAAAAACAGGATGACCATCAAAACGGAAATCAGACCAAACGGCAGATTGATGAAAAAGATCCAGTGCCAGGTGAGCTGGTCGACAAAGAAACCGCCGAAAAGAGGCCCGATGACACCGGCAATGCCCCATGCCGCGCCCATAAACCCGAGCATTTTCGCCCGTTTTTCATGCGGATAAATATCGGCAACAATGGTATTCGTAACCGGCATGATCGCCCCGGCCCCGATTCCTTGAATGGCACGGAACACAATCAGCTGGCCCATCGAACCGGCAAGCCCGCACAACGTCGAACCGGCAAGAAAAACAACGGTGCCGGCTGTGAAAATTTTTTTGCGACCGTACAAATCCGCAAGCTTCCCGAAAATTGGAACCGTTACTGCTGAAGTGAGCAAATAAATGGCAAATACCCAGTTCATCACGCCGATCCCTTTCAGGTCGCTCACAATCCGCGGCATCGCGGTGCTGACAATCGTCCCCTCAATGGCTGTTAAAAAGGTAGCCACAAACAGGGCGATTGTGACCGTCTTGACATTGGTTTGTTTCATAAAAAGTCCTCCATGATTTGTTCGTTCTGCACTTTTTCTAGTATATATCAACTTGCCGCGGAAAAATAGATTTCTAGACTCAGGAAAGAATCTGCATAAAAAGAAATCATTTCCCCATAATAAAGATTGACATCTGACACATCATGAATGATAATTGGTATAGACAACTATATAAATTTTAAAAAAGAGGTGTTTTCCGTTGACGGAAAAAGTGCTGATCCACAGCAATCTTTATACAGGGAATGAACATATTGCAGACGGATTTATCCGGTTTACAGATAAAATCATTGAAACCGGCAAAATGGCAGATTACCGGCCGAAAGCAGGGGAAGAAGTGATCGACGGGAAAGGGATGACAACTATCCCGGGCATGATTGATGTCCATATCCATGGCGGCTATGGCATTGATGCGATGGATGCCGATCCGGAGGCGCTCGTTACATTAAGCCAAAAGTTGCGGCAGGAAGGGGTGACTTCCTTTTTCGCGACAACGATGACCCAGGATTACGGAAAAATCGAAGCCGCCTTGCGCGCCGTTAAAGTGGCAAAAGAAAAAGGGGGCACAACGATCGAAGGCATTCATCTCGAAGGGCCGTTTGTTTCGAAAAAAAGAGCGGGGGCCCAGCCGCTTGAATATATTAAGGCGCCGGACACGGAACTGTTTTTAAAGTGGGTTGAAGCTTCTGGCAATCTCATTAAGCTTGTCACCTATGCCCCTGAAAATGAAGGTGCACGGGCATTTGAAAATGTGATGATTGAACGCGGCATCGTGCCTTCCATGGGCCATTCAGATGCCGTCCGTGCTGAACTTTTACAAAGCAAGGCAACACACGCGACCCATCTTTATAATGGCATGCGCGGCCTGCACCACCGCGAGCCTGGCGTTGCGGGGCATGCGTTGCTGTCGCCTTATGTACAAGTTGAACTGATTGTTGACGGTATCCATGTGCATCCGGATATGGTGAAGTTCACGTATGAAATAAAAGGGCCGGAAAAAATCTCCGTCATTACTGATGCGATGCGGGCGAAAGGGCTGCCGGACGGGGAGTCGGAGCTCGGCGGCCAGAAAGTGCTGGTGAAAAATGGGGAAGCCCGGCTTGAAAATGGTGCGCTTGCCGGCAGCATCTTAAAGATGGACGATGCATTCCGCAACATTATGAAATTTACCGGCTGTTCGATTGCAGAAGCGGTACAGATGACTTCCGTGAACCAGGCGCGCGAGTTTGGCCTCGAACAAAAAGGAAGTCTCACGGCCGGGAAAGATGCCGATTTCGTACTGCTGGATGAACAATTACGAGCGAAAGCAACGTATCACCTTGGAGAGCGGAAATAACCAGTCGCGCAGTAAAAGAGTCTTACAACCAGTAAAGATCTGGTAAAAAAACATATCATCTTTGAAAGCGGGGATAAAAATGGATGTGCATATTTTTAAAACAAGCGATGAAGCAGCAAAATACGCCTATGAACTGATCGAAAAAGGGATTCGGGAAGGGCAAATCCGCACGCTCGGGCTTGCAACGGGCGGCACGCCGCTGAAGCTGTATGCTTACATGCGGCATGCCGGACTGGACGTTTCAAACGTTACCACTGTGAATCTTGACGAATATGTGGGCCTCAAAGATACCGATGAACACAGCTACCGTTATTACATGGAAAAAGAACTGTTTTCGCATATGAATTTTAAACAATCGTATCTGCCTGATGGAACGGCGGAAGACCTCGAAGAAGAATGTGCAAGGTATGAAAGAATTTTAAAAACGCATCCGGTCGACCTACAAGTGCTCGGCATCGGTAAAAACGGGCACATCGGCTTTAATGAACCGGGCACTTCCTTCGATTCCAGAACCCATATTGTCGAACTGACCGAATCGACGCGGGAAGCAAACCGGCGCTTTTTCGAAAGAGAAGAAGATGTGCCGGATCGCGCCCTTTCGATGGGGATTGCTTCGATTATGGACGCGAAAAAAATCGTACTGCTGGCATTCGGCAAAAGTAAGGCTGAAGCGGTCCGCAGCATGATCAAAGGGCCGGTGGACGAAGCCTGCCCGGCATCCGTTCTGCAAATGCATCCGAATGTCGTTGTCGTTGCCGATGAAGATGCCGCTTCTTTGCTGGAGGATGCCGGGAAGCGCCATGATTGACAAAACCTCCCCGATCCCGATTTACTTTCAAATTCAGGAAGAAATCCGGAAGAAAATCAGGGAGGGGGAATGGAAAACAGGCGAAGCCATTCCGTCTGAACGGGTGTTAAGCGATCTTTTTGAAGTGAGCAGAATGACAGTCCGCCAGGCGGTACAAGGTTTGGTGGATGAAGGCATTTTAATGAGAAAACGGGGAAGCGGCACGTTTATCAGCGAACATAAGGTGGAGCAGCCTTTGGAAGGGCGGATGAGTTTTACGCGGCTGATGGAAGAGCGCGGGATGAAAGCTTCGAATAAAATCGTGGCGTTTTTTGAAAGGGAAGCCTCCGTGCAGGAAATGGAGGCACTCACGCTGAAAGAGCCGGAAAACGTTCTTCATATCGAGCGGCTCCGCTACGGGGATGAGATCCCGATTGTATTCGAATCGATCATCACCCCGGCAAGGATTGCGGCAGGGCTTACTGAAGAAAAATTAAACCGTTCTTTCTACCAGTTTCTTGAACGGGAAAAGGGATTGCGGCTCGGAAAAGGGTACCAGACAATCGAAGCCGTTGCGGCGAGCGCACGGCTGGCAAAACTGTTAAAAGTGGCCCCGGGTTCACCGGTGCTGTCCATTGAACGCGTGACTTCGCTTTCAGACGGTACACCGTTTGAATATGTCAAAGCGCAATACGCCGGCAGCCGCTTTAAATTTTATATGTAAGAAGAATCAAATCGGGGCAAGCCGGTTCAGATGCAAAAAAACCGCGGAAGATCCGCGGTTTTTTTGGTTCAATTTATAGAACATTAATAGAAACGTTTATAGCTGTCAAAATGGGATTTCCAGTACGTGTAGCCGACAGAAGAAACAGATACGCCATCGGAATTCGCGGCGATAAACCGGCCGCCGCCGAGATAGATACCAACATGCGTGATCGCGCTCGGATTGGTTCCATACGTGCCTTCAAAGAAGACGAGATCTCCTGCCTTTGGGCTGTTCACATAGTAAGAACGGTTATAAAGGCCTGCTGCGGACATGCGGGAAATGCTGTACCCGGCTTTTTTGTATACATAATAGATAAAACCGCTGCAGTCAAATCCGGACGGGCTCGTACCACCCCAAACATACGGCGTGCCGATTAAGCTGTTCGCAATGCTGATTAAAGAAGATACAGAATGGGTACTGCCTGAAGTTGTATCGACTGTTGTGACCGATTTGGAAGAATCGGACGGACTGCCGGTTACTTTCAGCTTCTGGCCGGCATAAATCAAGTCGGAACTCAGATTGTTCAAAGATTTAAGCTTACTGACGGTGATTCCGTACTGTTTGCTAATGCCGGACAATGTGTCTCCGCTTTTTACCGTGTATGTAGCCGTAGCCGTGGAACCGGAACTGTTTGAACTTGCAGCGCCTGCCGTTCCCGATGTGGAGGAACCGGATGAGCTGCTACCGGTTACTTTTAGCTTCTGACCGGAAAAAATCAAATCGGAACTTAAATTGTTCAAAGATTTTAGCTTGCTGACAGTTGTCCCAAACTGTTTGCTAATGCCGGATAATGTGTCTCCGCTTTTTACTGTGTATGTAGTCGTGGAACTGGAACTGCCGGTTGAACGCGAACTGCTGCTTGAACTGGACGAGGAAGCGGAATCTGCCCCTTTGGAAACAGCCAATACGTCACCGGGATGGATCAGCGATGAAGAGAGCTTGTTCCAGCTCATTAAGTTTGAAACCGATATGCCGTGGTTTAAGGCAATCGTGCTCAATGTATCCCCCGGCTTGACCGTGTACGTTTTGGCAGAAGAGGATGGGGCCGAAACAGAACGGGCCGAAGCTTTTGCCTTGGACGCTGAAACGTTCAGTACCTGGTTCGGGTAAATCGTGTCAGATGCCAAATGGTTGGTTGATTTCAATGCATCAACGGACGTATTATACTTCTTTGCAATTTTCCAGAGGGAATCCCCTTTTTGGACTTTATATGTCTGGGCAAATGCCTGCGATGTAAACGAAGTGGCCAGAATGGTTGTAGCGGCAACAGAAAAGACAGTTTTCTTTCTCACACTCGTGTAACCTCCATTTATATTTTTATCTCTCTATTTAACATTCTATCAAAATTTTTTCACAATGGTACCCCATTTCGGCATTTTATAGGAAAAGATTGCACTTTTTTCCAATGAAAGCGGCAGAAATAGCGAAATTTGTTAAGATATCCGGCAAAATCGAAGGTCTTTCTTAACATAGAGTGCGTCTACGTTAAGATACCCGGCAAAATTGAGAGTCTTTCTTAACATAGAGCACGTCTACGTTAAGATATCCATAAAAATTCCGCGTCTTCCTTAACGTAGAGTGCTTCTATGTTAAGATATCCGGCAAAATCGAAGGTCTTTCTTAACCTAGAGCGCGACTATGTTAAGATATCCGCAAAAATTTTCTCGCTTCCTTAACATAGAGTGCGTCTACGTTAAGATACCCGGCAAAATTGAGAGTCTTTCTTAACATAGAGCACGTCTACGTTA